>NZ_JAQISV010000045.1:0-58517 GCF_048569675.1 Geodermatophilus sp. CPCC 206100 | reverse complement strand
CGCCGAACGCCGCGATCCCCGCCACGCCCGCGCCCCGGCGGCGGGCGGAGGCCACGCCGAGCCCGAGACCGGCGAGGCCGGTGAGCACCAGCACCCCGGCGACCAGCGCGACCTTGTCCTGCTCCCCCAGGACGTCGATCGCCGCCCGGGTGACCGGCTCCGGGGTCAGGGCCACGACCGCGTCGGCCACCGCCACCACCGGGGAGGACTGCGGGCCGAGCACGCCGGCGGCCAGCTCGGCCGTTCCCAGGCCGACGGCGGCGGCGAGGACCCCGGCCGCCGCGGCGAGCCGCCGGCCCGCCGGCGCGCGCTGCGCAGACCCCGTGGCGGTCAGCGCAGGCCGGCGGACCGGCGCCAGCCCATCGTCCGGTACCACTCGCTGGACTCCCGCCGGGCCAGCAGCACGACGCCGGCGATGGCCAGCAGCATCTGGCAGATCGAGAGCGCGGTGAGGAAGCCGGTGGTCGGCTGGGCCATCGCCGACAGGCCACCGATGATGCCCAGGGCCCCCAGGACGAACAGCACGATCCGCGCCCAGTTGCGGCCGTTCCAGGCGAACCAGATGAACAGCGCCTCCAGGGCCACGAACAGCAGCCCGATGATCGCGCCGGCGAGGAGTGCCGCCTGGAGGGCGTCCTCGGACAGCTCGACGCCGGAGCCCGCGAGCTCGGCGTCGATGAGGGAGTCCATCGAGGTGAAGGTGACCACCGCACCGACCAGGCCGAGGACCAGGTTGGCGATGAACGCGCCGACGCCGAAGCGCACCGAGTCCGGTCGCGGCGGGGCGGCCTGCGGCGCGGGGCCCTGGGCCGACGGCGCGGGGGCGTAGCCGTACGGAGGCGGGGCCTGCCAGCCCTGCGGCGGCGCCTGCCACCCCTGCTGCGGAGGCGGCCCCTGCCAGCCCTGCGACGGGTCCTGCCCGGCCCGCCCGCCCTCGCCGCCCTGCCCTGCCGTCATCTGCGCTCCCGTGCTCGATCCCCCGGTGTCGCCCGGGATGATCGTCCAGGTCCGCGGCTCCGGGCCAGGGCCCACGGCGCATCGAGACCGGATCGGGATGCCGACGGGCCCGCCGTCCGAGAGGGACGACGGGCCCGTCGGCGCAGGGGTCCTCCTAGCCGCGGCGGACGCTCAGGCCCTCGTCCGCCAGGTCCTCCGGAGCGTCGACCTCGACCCGGTCGCCGTCCCGGATGTCGCCGCCCAGCAGCGCCCTGGCCAGCTGGTCGCCGATCGCGGACTGCACCAGCCGGCGCAGCGGACGGGCGCCGTAGACCGGGTCGAAGCCGTTGATCGCCAGCCACTCGCGCGCGGCGTCGGTGACCTCCAGGGTCAGCCGGCGGGCGGCCAGCCGACGGGCGAGCACGCCGACCTGGATGTCGACGATGCCGGCCAGCTCCTCGCTGCCCAGCGCGCGGAACACCACGACGTCGTCGAGGCGGTTGAGGAACTCCGGCTTGAAGTGCGTCCGGACGACCTCGAGCACCGCCTGCCGGCGCCGCTCCTCCTCGACCGACTGGTCGGCGATCAGCTGCGAGCCCAGGTTCGAGGTCAGGATCAGGATGGTGTTGCGGAAGTCCACCGTCCGCCCCTGGCCGTCGGTCAGCCGGCCGTCGTCCAGGACCTGGAGCAGCACGTCGAACACGTCCGGGTGGGCCTTCTCCACCTCGTCGAGCAGGACGACGGTGTAGGGCCGCCGCCGCACGGCCTCGGTGAGCTGCCCGCCGGCCTCGTAGCCGACGTAGCCGGGCGGGGCACCGACCAGCCGGGCCACCGAGTGCTTCTCGGCGTACTCGCTCATGTCGATGCGGACCATCGCCCGCTCGTCGTCGAAGAGGAACTCCGCCAGGGCCTTGGCCAGCTCGGTCTTGCCGACACCGGTCGGGCCGAGGAAGAGGAACGAGCCGGTGGGGCGGTCGGGGTCGGAGACACCCGAGCGCGCCCGGCGGACGGCGTCGGACACCGCCCGGACGGCGTCGGGCTGGCCGACGACCCGCCGGCCGAGCTCCTCCTCCATCCGCAGCAGCTTCTGCGTCTCCCCCTCGAGCAGCCGGCCGGCGGGGATGCCGGTCCAGGCCTGCACGACCTCGGCGATGTCGTCGGGGCCGACCTCCTCCTTGAGCATGGAGGTGCCGTCGGCGACCGACGCCTCGGCCTCGGCCAGCGCCTTCTCCAGCTGGGGGAGGCGGCCGTAGCGCAGCTCGGCGACGTGCGCGAGCTCGCCGTCCCGCTCGGCCCGCTCGGCTTCCAGGCGCGCCCGCTCCAGCTCCTCCTTGATCTGCTGGATGCGGACGATCGCGCCCTTGTCCTGCTGCCAGCGGGCGGTCAGCTCGTCCAGCTGCTGGCGCTTGTCGGCGAGGTCGGCGCGCAGCGCCGCCAGGCGGTCCTGCGAGGACGGGTCGTCCTCCTTGGCCAGCGCCATCTCCTCGATCTCCAGCCGGCGCACGGCGCGCTCGACCTCGTCGACCTCGACCGGGCGGCTGTCGATCTCCATTCGCAGCCGGCTGGCGGCCTCGTCGACCAGGTCGATCGCCTTGTCCGGCAGGAAGCGGGCGGTGACGTACCGGTCCGACAGCGTGGCGGCGGCGACGATCGCGGCGTCGGTGATCCGGACGCCGTGGTGCACCTCGTAGCGCTCCTTGAGACCACGCAGGATGCCGATGGTGTCCTCGACGCTGGGCTCGCCGACGAAGACCTGCTGGAAGCGGCGCTCGAGGGCGGGGTCCTTCTCGATGTGCTGGCGGTACTCGTCGAGCGTGGTGGCACCGACCATCCGCAGCTCGCCGCGGGCCAGCATCGGCTTGATCATGTTGCCGGCGTCCATGGCCGAGTCACCGGTGGCGCCGGCGCCGACGATGGTGTGCAGCTCGTCGATGAAGGTGATGACCTGGCCCTCGGCCTCGGTGATCTCCTGGAGGACGGCCTTGAGCCGCTCCTCGAACTCGCCGCGGTACTTCGCGCCCGCGACCATCGAGCCGAGGTCGAGCGCCATCAGCCGCTTGCCCTTGAGGCTCTCCGGGACGTCGCCGGCGACGATCCGCTGCGCCAGGCCCTCGACGATCGCCGTCTTGCCGACGCCGGGCTCGCCGATGAGCACGGGGTTGTTCTTGGTGCGCCGGGACAGCACCTGCACGACCCGCCGGATCTCGGTGTCGCGGCCGACGACGGGGTCGATCTTGCCCTCGCGGGCACGGTCGGTCAGGTCGACGGCGTACTTCTCCAGCGCCTGGAAGGTGCTCTCCGGGTCGGCGGTGGTCACCTTGCGGTTGCCGCGCACGGTCCGGAAGGCGGCCAGCAGCGTGTCGCGCGTGGCGCCGGAGCTCTCGAGCACCGCGCCGGCCTCGCCGTCGCTCTCGGCGAGGCCGACCAGCAGGTGCTCGGTGGAGACGAACTCGTCGCCGAGCGCACTGGCCTGCTCGCCGGCGGCGTTGAGCACCCGCAGCAGCTCGCGGGACGGCGACGGGGCGGGCACGGTCGCGCCGCTCACGCTGGGCAGGCGGCGGAGGGCGGCCTCGGTCTTGCTGCGGACGTCGGCGGTGTCGGCCCCCACGGCCTTGAGCAGCGGGCCGGCGATGCCGTCGGTCTGCTCCAGCAACGCGGCGAGCAGGTGCAGGGGCTCCAGCGCGGCCTGGCCACGGTCGACCGCCAGCCGCTGGGCGGCGGCGATGGCCTCCTGCGATCGGGTGGTGAGCTTGCTCTGCATGGTCTGTGGGGTCGGTCCTCTCCGGGAGTGGCCGGCGAGCCGGCCGGTGTTCTCGAGCGGTCCAACGTCGATGGAGTTGAGTCTGTTCCGCTCAACTCCGCTGCGCACGGAGCCGGCACGGGAGACGCCGTGCCCACGATCGTGCAGTTCTCCGCCACGGCTGCGGTGCCGCGCTGGACCGGACGCCTAGACTCCGGGGCGTGACGCGTCTGCCGGCTCCGAGCGCGGTCCTCGAGGACCAGCTCTGCTTCGCGCTCTACGCCGCCTCCCGGGCGATCACCGCGCGCTACCGGCCCCTGCTGGACGCGATCGGCCTCACGTACCCGCAGTACCTGGTGATGATGCTGCTGTGGGAGGAGGACAACCAGACCGTCGGCCAGCTCGGCGCCCGACTGTTCCTCGACAGCGGCACCCTGTCGCCGCTGCTCAAGCGGCTCACCGCGGCGGGCCTGGTCACCCGCAACCGCCGGGTCGACGACGAGCGCTCGGTCTCCATCGCGCTCACCGACGCCGGCCGGGCCCTCCGCGACCGCGCGGAGGCCATCTCCGGCGAGATCATCTGCGCGATCGACCTGGACCAGGACGAGTTCACCGACCTCCGGGCCAAGCTGAACGTGGTCACCGAGCGGATCAACGCCCGCTGACGCCGTCCCCCGGGGTTGCGAGCAACCGGCCGGGGTAGGGCGGGCTCCGTACGCACCCTGCGACAGAGGAGTTCGCATGCCCACGCGCTCGGCCCGCACCGCCTGGAACGGCACCCTGATGGACGGGTCCGGCCAGGTGGAACTCTCCAGCTCGAAGGTCGGCACCTACGAGGTCTCGTTCCCCAAGCGCGCGGCCGAGGAGGCCGACGGCACGACCAGCCCCGAGGAGCTCATCGCCGCGGCCCACTCGGCCTGCTACGCGATGGCCCTGTCCAGTGAGATCGGGAAGGCCGGCGGCACACCGCAGGCCCTCGAGGTCTCCGCCGACGTCACCCTGGGCCAGCAGGACGGCGCCCCGACGATCACGGCCATCGCGCTCACCGTTCGCGGCGAGGTCGACGGCCTGGACGCCGACGGCTTCGCCCAGGCCGCCCAGGCCGCGAAGGTCGGTTGCCCGGTGAGCAAGGCGCTGGCCGCGGTCGACATCACCCTCGACGCCCGCCTCGACAGCTGACGGCCGCGGCCCCGTGCAGGGTCCCGCCGCGAGCCTGCGAGCGGTGGGGGGCAGGGGGTCACCCCTCGGCCCCTGGCCCCGTGCAGGGTCCCGCCGCGAGCCTGCGAGCGGTGGGGGGCACGGGGTGCTCTTTCAGCGGTCGGCGCGCAGCCGCTCCTCGCCGCTCTCGGTCTTCAGCGCGATCTCGCGGATGAAGACGATCGCGACCACCGCGACCACCGCGACGACGGCGGAGATCGCGAAGATCCGCCCGGTCGCGTCGCCGTAGGACACCTCGATCAGCCCGCGGATCGCCGGCGGGGCGTCGGCCAGGTCGGCCAGGCCGACGTCCCCCGACCCCTGGGTCGCCTGCGTGGCGCCGGGCACGCCGGCCAGGCCCTGCGTGATGAGGGCGCCCACCCGGGAGCTGAGCACCGCGCCGAGCACCGAGACGCCGATCGTGCCGCCGAGGCTGCGGAAGAAGGCGACGGCGGAGCTGGCCGCGCCGAGGTCGCGGGCCGCCACGGTGTTCTGCACGGCCAGGACCAGGTTCTGCATCGTCATGCCGATGCCGACGCCGAGCACGAAGAGGAAGCCGCCGAGGACGGCCATGTTCGTCTCGTGGTCGATCGTCGACAGCAGCCCGAAACCGGCGACGACGAGCAGCGAGCCGACGACCAGGAACCGCTTCCACCGGCCGGAGCGGGTGATGAGGATGCCGGAGACGGTCGAGGACACCAGCAGCCCGGCGACCATCGGGATGGTCAGCAGGCCGGCGGCGGTCGGCGAGTAGCCGCGGGAGATCTGCAGGTACTGGCCGAGGAAGACCGTCGAGCCGAACATCGCGACGCCGATCGCCATGCTGGCGGCGATGGCGAGGGTCGTCGTCCGGTCGCGGAACAGCCGCAGCGGAACGATCGGCTCGGCCGCCCGCAGCTCGGTGACGACGAAGGCGACGATGGCGAGGATGCCGCCGCCGAGGAACAGCGCCGTCTCCACCGACCACCAGGGGAAGGTGCCGCCGGCCAGGGTGACCCAGATGAGCAGCGCGGAGACCCCGGCGGTGAGGAAGGTCGCACCGAGGTAGTCGATGCGCACCCGGCGCTTGGTGACCGGCAGGTGCAGGGTGCGCTGCAGCAGCACGAGCGCCACGACGGCGAACGGGACGCCGACGTAGAACACCGAGCGCCAGCCCAGCCAGCTGGTGTCCACGAGGACGCCGCCGATGAGCGGGCCGCCGACGGTGGCGACGGCCATGACGGCCCCGATGAGGCCGGAGTACCGGCCGCGCTCACGGGGGCTGATCATCGCGGCCATCGCGATCTGCATGAGCGCCTGGATGCCGCCGAGGCCGAGCCCCTGGAGCACCCGCCAGGCGATGAGGCTGTCCACCGACTGGGACAGGCCGGCGAGCATCGAACCGACGATGAAGACGACGATCGAGATCTGGATCAGCAGCTTCTTGCTGAACAGGTCGGCGAGCTTGCCCCAGATGGGCGTGGAGGCGGTCGAGGCGAGCAGCGTCGCGGTGACCACCCAGGTGTACTGGCCCTGGGTGCCGCGCAGGTCGGTGATGATCGTCGGCAGGGCGTTGGAGACGACCGTCGAGGACAGGAACGCCACGAACATCGCCAGCAACATCCCGGACAGCGCCGAGAGGATCTGCCGGTGGGTCATCCCGCCCTGCTGCTCGACGGGGACGACGTCGGTCGGCGCGATGTCGGCGGCTGCGGTGGCGGCGGGTGCGGAGCCGGCGGTGCCGGCCGCCGCGCGGTCGAGAGTGCTGGTCACGGTTCTCCTGGGCGGTGCAGAGGGATCGGCGGGCGGCGGGTCGAGGGGGCCGGTCACGAGGCGGCCCGGACCGGCGCACCGGAGAGGGAGGAGTCGAGGTCGGCGGCGAGGCGCTCGAGCAGCTCGGTCAGCTGCCGGGCGTCGTCCTCGGCCCAGTCGGCGAGCGCGGTGGAGGTCCACTCCCCGCGCAGCGCCCGGGTGGCGGCGAGGGCGTCGGCGCCCGCGTCGGTGAGGTGCATGAGGCTGGCCCGGCCGTCGTGCGGGTCGGGACGGCGGGCCACGAAGCCGGACCGCTCGAGGGCGGCCAGCTGCCGGCTGGCCACCGAGACGTCGACGCCGGCACGGGCGGCCAGGGCGCTGCAGCGCTGCTCGCCCTCACGCTCGAGGGGCACGAGCAGGGCCCAGCCGTAGGAGGGCAGGTCGCCGTCGATGCTGCCGGCCGCGCGGACGCTGAGGTGCCGCCCGGTGCGGACCACGCGGGCCATGCCGGCCGTCAGCCGGTCCCGGGTCTCGGGGGTGATGGGCATGGGGGTCCTCGCCACGATGTGTGCTTGCAGAATGCAACCATACGACTGTTGGTTGCGGTCTACAACATCCTGTGACGAGGATGACCCCGAGGGGTCAGGCGGCCGCGATCAGCCGCGCGGGGCGTCCCGGGAGAAGTCCTCGCGGGCCTCGCCGAGCCGGTTGAACCGGGCGAGCAGCTCGGCCAGGGTGGCGACGTCCTCCGCCGGCCAGTCAGCGAGGTCGGACTCCCACCGGGCGCGCCGGACCTCGCGGATCGAGGCCAGCCGGGACGCCCCCTCCTCGGAGGTGCGCAGCACCTGGGCGCGCCCGTCGGCCGGATCGGCCTCGCGGTCGACCAGCCCGAGGTCCACCAGCGAGGCGACCTGCCGGCTCACCGTGCTCTTGTCCAGCCCCAGCCGCGCCACCAGGTCGCTGGCCCGCAGCGGCCCGGCGTCCTGCAGCAGGGCGAGCAGCCCGTAGGCCGCGCCGTCCAGGTCGGGGTGCAGCTCCCGGGCCAGCCGGGCGGAGATGGCCCGCGACCGGCGCAGGAGCAGGCCGATCTCCCGCTCGACCCGGACGAAGGCGTCGTGGAGGTCGGTCACCGCTGCTGCTCCCGGGGCCGCCAGACGACCAGCGCCGACGTCGAGGGCCGCAGGGGCACCAGGTCGCGGCCGTAGGCCTGGAGGGTCGACTCGGCGGCGATGCGCCGCGTCTCGGACGCCTCCAGGTCGGCCAGCAGCTCGTGCACCCGCTGGTGCAGCGCCTCGACCTGCGACTCGAGGTCGATGATCCGCTTGATGCCGGCGAGGTTGACGCCGTCCTCCTGCGACAGCCGCTGGACCTCGCGCAGCAGCGCGACGTCCCGCGGGCTGTACCGGCGACCGCCCCCGGCTGTGCGGCCGGGGCGCACCAGGCCGAGCCGGTCGTACTGCCGCAGCGTCTGCGCGTGCATCCCGGCCAGCTCGGCGGCGACCGAGATGACGAAGACCGGCGCGTCCTCGGCCACGGCGCGGCCGGCGTCCGGCCGCTCCCGGCCGGCGTCGGCGGCGGTCACCGCACCCCACCCCCGCCCTGGACGGCGGCGGTGATCCGCGGCCGCGGGTCGCCCAGCTCGGCGTCGAGCACCTTGACCGCCTCCTGGGCCGCCGGGCTCAGCTTCTTCGGCACGGCCACCTCGACGGTCACCAGCAGGTCACCGGCGCGGCCCTTGCCGGGGGCGCCCCTCCCCCGGACCCGCAGCGTCTGGCCGCTCGCCGTCCCCGCGGGGACCTTGAGCGAGACGTTGCCGTCGAGGGTGGGCACCGTCAGCGTCGCCCCGAGGCTGGCCTCGGTGAAGGTGATCGGCACGGTCAGCGTCAGGTCGTTGCCCTTGCGGCCGAACAGCTCGTGCTCGGACACGTGGACGACGACGAACAGGTCACCGGCCGGCCCGCCCCGCCGGCCCGGAGCACCCTTGCCGGCCAGCCGGATGCGCTGGCCGTCCTTGACGCCCGCGGGGATCCGGACGGTGATGGTGCGGGTCTGGGTGGTGACGCCGTTGCCCGCGCAGGTGGGGCACGGGTCGTCGACCACCTGGCCGGTGCCGCGGCAGTTGCGGCACGGCTCGGAGAAGGCGAACGCGCCCTGGCTGCGGCTCGTCACGCCGGCGCCCTGGCAGACCGGGCAGGTGTGCGGGCTCGTCCCCGGCTTGGCGCCGCTGCCGGCGCAGGTGGGGCAGGTGCCGGGGCTCTGCATCCGCAGCGGCACGGTCACGCCGAGGACGGCCTCCTCGAAGGAGAGCGTCGCCTCGGTCTCGACGTCCTGCCCGCGGGCCGGCCCGGAGGCCGCCTGACTGCGCGCCCGGGCCGACCCGGCGCCGGCACCGCCGCCGCCGCCGAACAGGCCACCGAAGAGGTCACCCAGCCCGCCGGCGCCGCCGCCGGTCCGGGTGCCGGCGCCGGCCGCCCCGAACAGGTCGCCGAGGTCGAAGGGCTGCCCGCCACCGGCTCCACCGGCTCCACCGGCTCCACCGGGGAACCCCCCGGGGAAGCCGGCGCGGGCGCCGGCGCCGCCGGCCCCGAACAGCCGGCGGGCCTCGTCGTACTCGGCCCGCCGCTTGGTGTCGGACAGGACGTCGTAGGCCTCCGACACCTCCTTGAACTTGGCCTCCGCCTGCGTGTTTCCCGGGTTCTTGTCCGGGTGCAGGTCACGGGCCAGCTTGCGGTAGGCCTTCTTGATCTCCGCGGCGTCGGCGGCCTGGGGGACGCCCAGCGCGGCGTAGTAGTCCTTCTCGATGAAGTCCCGGGTGCTCATCGGGCGCCCTCCTCCCGTCTCAGTCGGACGCCGGTGTGGCCGGGCCCTCGCCCGGCTGCGCCGCCGGCTCGCCCGCGACGTCGGCCGGCGCGGCGGCCGGGACCGGGTGCTCCGGATCGGTCACCGCGACCATCGCCGTCCGCAGCACCCGGTCGCCCCGGCGGAACCCCTGCCGCAGCACCGTCGTGGCGGTGGGGACGTCGACCTCCGCGGAGGTGTCGTGGATGACCGCCTCGTGCAGGGACGGGTCGAACGGGTCGCCGCCGACGCCGAAGGGCTCGACGCCCAGGCCGTCGAGCAGCCCGAGGATCCGGTCGGCCACCGACTTGAAGCCGCCGGTCAGCTCGCCGTGGTCGCGGGCCCGCTCGACGTCGTCGACGATCGGGAACAGCTGCGCGGCGAACCGCTCGGCGGCCTGGTCGACGACGAGCTGGCGGTCCCGGTCCACCCGGCGGCGGTAGTTGGCGTACTCCGCGGTGACCCGCTGGAGGTCCTCGGTCCGCTCCGCGAGCTGGCGGGCCAGGTCGTCGTCCACCATCGCGGGCTGTTCCTGCCCGGCGACGGCCTCGTGCTCACTCATCTGCTCCCCTGGTGCTCGTGCGCCCGTGCGGGCGCCGGCCGGCTGCTCACCGGCCGGCACCCGCACGGTGCCGCTGGTCGGGTCGATGCGCCGCTTGTCGCGGATGACGACCCGCGGCTCCTCTTCCCTCGCTGTCATCGGCGGTCGTTGTCCTCGTCGACGATCTCGGCGTCGACGACGTCGTCGTCCGCCGTCGTGGTACCGGACGCACCGGCGTCACCGGGGGTTCCCGCGCCGCCACCGGGGCCGGCCTGCTCGCCGGCCGCCCCCGCCTCGGCCTGCTGGGCGTAGAGCGCCCCGCCGACCTCCTGCGAGATGCGGGCGACCTTCTCCTGCGCGGCCTTGATGGCGGCGATGTCCGAGCCGCCCAGGGCCGAGCGCAGGTCGGTCAGCGCCTCGCCGAGCTCCTCCTTCTTCTCGGCCGGGATCTTGTCGCCGTTCTCGGCCAGGAACTTCTCGGTCTGGTACTGCAGCGACTCGGCCAGGTTGCGGGTCTCGGCCTCCTCGCGGCGGCGCTTGTCCTCCTCCGCGTGGGCCTCGGCGTCCTTCATCATCCGCTCGATGTCGTCCTTGGGCAGGGCCGAGCCGCCGGTGATGGTCATCGACTGCTCCTTGCCCGTCCCGAGGTCCTTGGCGGTGACGTGCACGATGCCGTTGGCGTCGATGTCGAAGGCCACCTCGATCTGCGGGACGCCGCGCGGCGCCGGGGGCAGGCCGGTCAGCTCGAACATGCCGAGCTTCTTGTTGTAGGCGGCCATCTCGCGCTCGCCCTGGAACACCTGGATCTGCACGGAGGGCTGGTTGTCGTCGGCCGTCGTGAAGATCTCCGAGCGCTTGGTCGGGATCGTGGTGTTGCGCTCGATGAGCTTGGTCATGATCCCGCCCTTGGTCTCGATGCCCAGGGACAGCGGGGTGACGTCGAGCAGCAGGACGTCCTTGACCTCACCGCGGAGCACACCCGCCTGCAGTGCGGCACCGATGGCGACGACCTCGTCGGGGTTGACGCCCTTGTTGGGCTCCTTGCCGCCGGTCAGCTCGCGGACCAGTTCGGAGACGGCGGGCATGCGGGTGGAGCCACCGACCAGGACGACGTGGTCGATCTGGGCCACCGAGATGCCGGCGTCCCGGACCACCTGGTTGAACGGCGCGCGGGCCCGCTCGAGCAGGTCCTGGGTCATCCGCTGGAACTCGGCGCGGGTGATCGTCACGTCGAGGTGCAGCGGGCCCTCGGCGCCGGCGGTGATGTAGGGCAGGTTGACGTTGGTCGACTGCGCGCCCGACAGCTCGATCTTGGCCTTCTCGGCGGCCTCACGGAGCCGCTGCATGGCCAGCTTGTCCTTGGACAGGTCGATGCCGTTCGAGGCGTTGAAGGTCTTGACCAGGTGGTCGACGACCTTCTGGTCCCAGTCGTCACCGCCGAGGTGGTTGTCCCCGGCGGTGGCCTTCACCTCGATGACGCCCTCGCCGATCTCCAGCAGGGAGACGTCGAAGGTGCCGCCGCCGAGGTCGAAGACGAGGATCGTCTGCTCGGTCTCGCCCTTGTCCAGGCCGTAGGCCAGCGCGGCCGCCGTCGGCTCGTTGACGATCCGCAGGACGTTGAGGCCCGCGATCTCACCGGCCTCCTTCGTGGCCTGGCGCTGGGCGTCCTCGAAGTACGCGGGGACGGTGATGACGGCGTCGGTCACCGGCTCGCCCAGGTAGGTCTCGGCGTCCCGCTTGAGCTTCTGCAGGACACGCGCGCTGATCTCCTGCGGCGTGTAGCGCTTGCCGTCGATCTCCGACGACTTCCAGGTCGTGCCCATCTCGCGCTTCACGGAGCGGATGGTGCGGTCGACGTTGGTGACCGCCTGGTTCTTGGCCGACTGGCCGACGAGGACCTCGCCGTTCTTCGCGAACGCGACGACCGACGGGGTGGTGCGCGAACCCTCGGAGTTGGCGATGACCGTCGGCTCGCCGCCCTCCAGGACGGTGACGACGGAGTTGGTGGTGCCGAGGTCGATACCGACCGCTCGAGCCATGGAGATGGCCTCTCTTCCGTGTGTACCGGGTGGTTCTCTGGTTCGTGTCCGTCAGGAGCTGGGTGCCCGCCTTGCGCGAGGTCCACTCAACTTTCCTGCCCACCCTAACGGCACCCCCGTCCGGAGTGTTCCCGGGTCCTGACACCGAGTTCCTCCACCGCCCGCCGGAGCCGCGGCGCACGGCGGCCGAACGCGCGGCACACCGCGCACTCGACGACCCCACGGCGTCGTCCGGTCCTTCTCGGTGGTTCCGCGTCCCCGTGGTCGTCGGAGATCTGCCTGACCGGCCGCGCCGTGCCCACGCCGACCACGCGGTACACGCCGTGTCCGGCGTGCGCGGGGCGCGCTCGGGCCGAGACTCCTCGCCGGCCGGCGGAGCGCGGGCGGGACACGGCGCGGCGAGGGGTTACCGGCGAGTAGCCTCCGGGGCCGGGCGGTTATCGTGCCCACGGCGGGAAGCGCCTCCCGCCGTCCCGGCGGCCGGGGGATCAACGGACGCCGCACCGGTGTCCGGGAGGGAAGTCGATGGGCCCCTTGCAGGTCGTCCTCGGGACGATCAGCGTCCTGTTCCTGGCGGTGGCGGTCGTGCTCGCCTACCGGGCGGTCCGCGCGATGGTCCGGATCATCCGGCTGGGGCAGCCCGACGGCTCCCGGTTCGGCCCGGTGAAGGAGCGCCTCACGACCCTGGTCACGGAGTCGCTGGGGCACACCCGGATGCTCAAGTGGTCCTCGATCGGCGTGGCCCACTGGTTCGTCTTCGTCGGCTTCTACGGCCTGTTCCTCACCCTCGTCGAGGCCTTCGGCGAGGTGTGGAACCCGGCGTTCCACCTCCCGCTCGTCGGCGAGTGGAGCCTGTGGAACCTGTTCGCGGACGTCATCGGCACCGGCACGATCCTCGGCATCCTGTACCTGATCTACCGGCGCCAGAAGGACCACCCGCGCCGGCAGGGCCGGGCCAGCCGCTTCGCCGGCTCCAACGAGGGCCGGGGCTACTTCGTCGAGGCCGTCGTCCTGGTCGTCGGCATCTGCATCCTGCTGATCCGCGGGCTCAAGATCTCCTCGGACCTGACCGAGGCCCCGGCCTGGTCACACCCCATCTCGGGGCTGCTGGCCACCGTGCTGCCCGACAGCCCCGACCTGCTGAGCGTCGTCGCGTTCGTCAAGATCGTCGTCTCGCTGGTCTGGCTGGTGGTGCTCAGCCGCACCCTCAACATGGGCGTCGCCTGGCACCGGTTCAGCGCCTTCCCGAACATCTACTTCAAGCGCGAGGACGACGGCGGCGTCGCGCTGGGGCCGCTGCAGCCGATGACCTCCGGCGGCGTGCCGATCGACTTCGAGGACCCCGACGAGGACGCGACCTTCGGCCGCGGCAAGATCGAGGACTTCACCTGGAAGGGGCTGCTGGACTTCACCACCTGCACCGAGTGCGGGCGGTGCCAGAGCCAGTGCCCGGCGTGGAACACGGGCAAGCCGCTCAGCCCGAAGATGGTGGTCATGGACCTCCGCGACCACCTGTACGCGAAGGCCCCGTACCTGCTCGGCGAGAAGACGGCGTCCGAGACCGCGCCCGACTACGACGTCCTCAAGCCCAGTGACGAGCAGGTCTGGGCGTCGGGCTACGCGCGCATCGAGGGCACCAACGACGCCCAGGCCCACCGCCCGCTGGTCGGCACCCTCGAGGAGGGCGGGGTCATCGACCCCGACGTCCTGTGGAGCTGCACCAACTGCGGCGCCTGCGTGGAGCAGTGCCCGGTCGACATCGAGCACGTCGACCACATCGAGGACATGCGCCGCTACCAGGTGCTCATCGAGTCCAACTTCCCCTCCGAGGCCGGCGTGATGCTGCGCAACCTGGAGAACCGCGGGAACCCGTGGGGCGTCCAGGCCAGCACCCGCGACGACTGGATGAAGGAGCTGGACTTCGAGGTGCGCGTGGCCGACGGCCCGCTGCCCTACGAGGTCGAGTACCTGTTCTGGGTCGGCTGCGCCGGCGCCATCGACGACCGCGCCAAGAAGGTCACCAAGGCCGTCGCCGAGCTGCTGCACACCGCCGGTGTCGAGTTCGCCGTCCTCGGCTCCGGGGAGACCTGCTCCGGCGACCCGGCCCGCCGCATGGGCAACGAGTTCGTCTTCCAGCAGCTGGCCATGGAGAACGTCGCCACCCTGGACGGCGTCTTCGAGGGGCGCGTCCCCGGGATGCGCAAGATCGTCGCCACCTGCCCGCACTGCTTCAACTCGCTGGGCCGGGAGTACCCGCAGGTCGGCGGCGAGTACGAGGTCGTGCACCACACCCAGCTGCTCGGGCAGCTCGTCGAGCAGGGGCGACTGACGCCGGTCACCCCGGTCGACCGCAAGGTCACCTACCACGACCCGTGCTTCCTCGGCCGGCACAACAAGGTCTACACGCCGCCGCGGGAGATCCTCGACTCCGTCCAGGGCCTGTCCACCCAGGAGATGCACCGCTGCAAGGACCGCGGCTTCTGCTGCGGCGCCGGCGGGGCCCGCATGTGGATGGAGGAGAAGATCGGCAAGCGGATCAACATGGAGCGCACCGAGGAGGCCCTCGAGCTCGATCCCGACGTCATCTCCACCGCGTGCCCGTTCTGCATCACCATGCTGTCCGACGCGCTGACGACGAAGAAGCAGAACGGCGAGGCCCGGGAGCACGTCGAGGTGCTCGACGTCAGCCAGATCCTGCTGCGCTCGCTGGCGCCGGTCGGCACGCCCGGCACGGGTTCCGGCCCCGACGTCGGCACCGCGGCGGACGACGTGGCCGGCACCGGGTCCGCGGCGACCGAGCACGGCGCCCAGCACTGACGCGGGGCCGCGCGGCGCAGGTCGTTGCCCAGGCAAACGACCCGGTGCCGACCGCCTCCGGCCGCAGGGGGACCATCGTCGGGTGACCCGCACTGCCCCGGTGGACGCCTCCTCGCACTCCGGCTCCCGCCGCGGACTGGTGCTCATCGGGACGGCGATCGTCCTGACCGGCGTCAACCTGCGCACGGCGGTCAACAGCATCGGGCCGGTGCTCGAGGAGATCGAGCGCGGCCTCGGCATCTCCAGCGGGATGGCCGGGCTGGTCACGACGATGCCGGTGCTGTGCTTCGCCGCGATCGGGTTCGCCGGGCCGCCGCTGGCCGCGCGCTTCCGGGACGGGCACGTGCTGGCCGGCGCGCTCCTGGCGATGGCGGCGGGCCTGGTGCTGCGGTCGGTGGCCGGCGCGTTCTGGCTGTTCCTCGTCGGCACCGTGCTGGCGATGGTCGGCGGTGCCCTGGGCAACGTGCTGCTGCCGAGCCTGGTCAAGCGGTACTTCCCGCAGCGCACCGGCCTGCTCGTCGGCGCCTACAGCACGGCCATGGCCGCCGGTGGCGCCGTCGCGTCGGTCGCCGCGGCGCCGATCGCCGCCGCCGCGGGGGACGACGGCTGGCGGTGGGCGCTGGGCTGGTGGGCGGCGGTCGCGCTGGTGGCCGCGGTGCCGTGGCTCGCCGTCCCGGCCCGGCCGGGGGCCTCGCGGGAGTCGCACCCCGCCGTCCGCACCCGCGCGCTGACCCGCAGCCCGACGGCGCTCATCCTCACGGTGTTCTTCGGCGTGCAGTCGATGCAGGCCTACGTCCTCATCGGGTGGACGGCGCAGTACCTCCGTGACCAGGGGCTCAGCGCCGCCACGGCCGGCCTGCTGCTCGGCGTCAGCACGGTCGTCGCCATCCCGCTCAACGCGGTCGTGCCGCCGCTGACCGTCCGGCCGCACCTGCAGCGCCCCCTGCTGGCGGCCTTCTGCTGCAGCTACGTCGCCGGCTGGGTGGGGCTGCTCGTCGCCCCCCGGACGGTGCCCTGGCTCTGGATGACCCTGCTGGCCCTCGGCATGGGCACCTTCGCGATGGTCCTCACGCTGCTCGGCCTGCGGGCGCGCACGCCGGAGACCACCGCCGCCCTCTCCACGTTCGCGCAGGGGTGGGGGTACCTGCTCGCCGGCGGCGGTCCGCTGCTGGTCGGCGTCCTGCGCGGCAGCACCGGCGGGTACACCGGCATGTTCGTCGTCGTCCTGGCCGGCGTGGCCGTCCTGGCGGTCACCGGGTGGCTGGTCACCCGCCCGCGGTTCGTCGACGACGAGGTGCACGACGGGTCGCCCCGGACGCCCCGCGGCGACCTCGTCGAGGTGGCCGGGGCCGAGCCGCCGGTCACCGTCAGGGAGACGGGCGGCGGGTCTCGGCGCGGGTGAAGTTGCGGAACGAGCGGGACGGCGTCGGGCCGCGCTGGTCCTGGTAGCGGGAGCCGTAGACCGCCGACCCGTAGGGGTGCGCGGCCGGGGTGGTCAGCCGGAACAGGCACAGCTGCCCGATCTTCATCCCCGGCCAGAGGGTGATCGGCAGGTTCGCCACGTTCGACAGCTCCAGGGTGATGTGCCCCGAGAACCCCGGGTCCACGAACCCCGCCGTCGAGTGGGTCAGCAGCCCCAGCCGGCCCAGCGAGCTCTTGCCCTCCAGCCGCGCGGCGAGGTCGTCGGGGACGGTCACGACCTCGAGCGTCGACCCCAGCACGAACTCCCCCGGGTGCAGCACGAACGGCTCGTCGCCGTCGGGCTCGACCAGGGTGGTGAGGTCGTCTTGCTGCTGGGCCGGGTCGATGTGGGTGTACCGGGCGTTGTTGAAGACCCGGAAGTAGCGGTCCAACCGGACGTCGATGCTCGAGGGCTGCACCAGCCCCTCGTCGTAGGGCGCGATCCCCAGGCGCCCCTCGGCGATCGCGGCGGTGATGTCGCGGTCGGACAGCAGCATGCGCGGGAGTCTAGGGACCACCCCGCGGGCCGCTCCGCGAGAAGCCGGGCACCGGCACGTCGGCGTCCCGGGTGCAACCCCGGGCTGCACTGCCGATGACAGGGAGACCGCATCGTCCGGAACCCGGGGAGGACCCGTGCTCGACACCCAGCTGCCCCGACCCGGGTCGCGCAGCACCGGCCACGGCGTGCGGCCCACGGGCGAGGAGCGGACGTTCCGGCCCGACGAGCTGATCGTGTCCACGACCGATCCCCGCGGCGTCATCACCTAAGCCAACGACGTCTTCCTGCGGGTCAGCGGCTACGAGCTCGGCTGAGGTGATCAGCCAGCCGCACAACCTGATCCGCCACCCCGAGATGCCGCGGGCGGTGTTCGCCCTGCTGTGGTCGACCCTCGCCGGGGGCGAGGTCGAGCAGATCCAGCAGGCCTGCGAGGAGGTCTCCGCGGTCATGGACCGGGTCGGGACGACGGTCAGCGAGATGAACGGCCTGGTCGACGGGATCGCCGCGGCCGTGGACGGGTCGGCGTCCCTCGGCTCCGGCGCGGGCGACATCACCGCGCTGTCCCAGATGGCCGAGCGGCTGCGCTCCGAGGCGACCGGCTTCCTGGCCGAGATGCGCCGCTGACCCGGGGGGTACCGTTCCCCTCCGGTGTCCGGCATCGGCCGGAGGTGCCGCCGGCGCGACGACGGTCGCCCCGGCCGCCCGGCCAGGACCGGAACGGGAGGTGTGGCAGGACGTGAGCGCACGCCCCGGCGAGCGATCGGGCCCCGGGGACGGGGACCCCTTCCGCGACGGGGGCGAGAACGGCCGGCTGATGGCCGCCTTCGACTGGTCCACCACGCCGCTGGGTCCGGTCGACGGCTGGCCGGCCAGCCTCCGGCACACCGTGCGCACCGTCCTGGCCTCGCGGTTCCCCATGATCCTCACCTGGGGCCCGGCCTACACGCAGATCTACAACGACGCCTACGCCACCCTGATCGGCGCCAAGCACCCCGGCGCCATCGGCGACGACCTGCGGGTGACCCTCGCCGAGGGCTGGGCCGCGCTGCAGGGTCCCGTGGAGCACGCGATGGCCACCCGGGAGCCGTCGTGGATCCCCCAGCTGCTGCTCCTCCTGGAGCGCGCCGGCTACCGCGAGGAGACCTACTTCACCGTCTCGCACGCGCCCGCTTCCGGCGACGACGGCGAGGTCGCCGGCATGCACGCGGTGTGCACCGAGGTCACCCGGCAGGTGCTCGCCGAGCGCCGCCAGCGGCTGCTGCACGACGTCGCGTCGTCGGCCGGGCCGCTCGGCGACGACACGGCGACCGTCGCCGGGATGACCGCGGCGCTGGCCGCGGACCCCCTCGACGTGCCGTTCGCCGCGGTCTACCTCTGCCCGCCCGGGGGAACCGCGCTGCACCGGGCGACCACGGCGGGCTGCGACCCCGCGCTGCTCCCCGAGGTGGCCCCCGTGGCCGGCGCGCTGCTGCCCGCCGAGGTCGCCGCGCTGGGCGTGCGCGGCGGGCCGTGGGGCGACCCGGTCACCGACGCCGTCGTCCTCCCCCTCGCCGGCGGGACGGGCGGGGAGCCGGTGGGGGCGCTGGTCGTCGGGGTCAACCCGAACCGCGCGCTCGACGAGGAGCACCGCTCCTTCCACGAGCTGCTGGCCGGCCAGTTCGCCGCCGCGGTGGTCAACGCCCGCGCCTACGCCGCCGAGCGCTCCCGAGCCGAGGCACTGGCCGAGCTGGACCGGGCCAAGACGGCCTTCTTCGCCGACGTCAGCCACGAGCTGCGGACGCCGCTGACCCTCCTGCTCGCCCCGATCACCGACGCGCTCGCCGGGGACGGCGCACCGCTGCCCGCGCCGGCCCGGGAGCAGCTGACCCTGGCCCTGCGCAACGGCGAGCGGCTGCACCGGCTGGTCGACGACCTGCTGGAGTTCGTCAGCATCGAGGCCGGCCGCACCTCGGCGGTCCGCGTCGAGACCGACGTCGCCGCGTACACCGCCGAGCTCGCCGGCGTGCTCCGTGCGGCCGCCGAGCGGGCCGGGCTGCGGCTGACCGTCGACTGCCCGCCGCTGGACCGACCGGCCTTCGTGGACCCGCGGATGTGGGAGAAGATCGTCCTCAACCTGGTCGCCAACGCGGTGAAGTACACCTTCGTCGGCGGCATCGACGTCACCCTGCGGGCCGACGGCGAGCACCTGGTCCTGCGGGTGTCCGACACCGGTGTCGGCATCCCCGCCGAGGAGCTGCCGCGCCTGTTCGAGCGCTTCCACCGGGTCCCCGGCAGCGCCGCCCGCAGCCGGGAGGGCACCGGCCTGGGCCTGGCGCTGGTCCGCGAGCTGGCCGGCCTGCACGGCGGCACCGCGGAGGTGGCCAGCGAGGCCGGCGTCGGCAGCACCTTCACCGTCACCGTGCCCCTCGGCGCACCCGACGCCGCGACGGAGGGACCGGCGACCCCGTCGGCTGCGGCGAGCGGCGCGGCCGTGGCGCCCTGGGACGACGACCTCGGCTGGACCGCCGGGGAGCAGCGCCCCGCGTCCGCGGCCACCGTGCTGGTGGTCGACGACAACGCCGACATGCGCACCTACCTGACCCGGCTGCTGTCCCCGCACTGGACGGTCCGGGCCGTCGCCGACGGCGAGGAGGCGCTGGCCGCGGTCGCGGCCGCCCGCCCCGACGTCGTCCTGACCGACGTGATGATGCCCCGGCTGGACGGCTTCGGCCTGCTCCGCGCGCTGCGCGCGGACCCCGCCACCCGCGCCCTCCCCGTCGTCATGCTCACCGCCCGGGCCGGGCAGGAGGCCGCCGTCGAGGGCTTCGACGCCGGCGTCGACGACTACCTGCCCAAACCGTTCCGGTCGACGGAGCTCGTCGCCCGGGTGCGGGCGGTCCTCGACCGCGCCGCCGGCCGGGCGGGCACGCCCCGGCCGCCCGCCTCCGCCCGGGGGACGGCGCCGACGCCGGCGGCCCCGGTGACCCCGCCCCGGCCCCGCAGCCCGCTCGCCCGCCCGCCGGCGCCCGGCCCGGCCGCGGAGGCGGCAGCGGTGACCGGTCGGTGGCGCTTCCCGTCGAGCACGTCGTCCATCCCCGCGCTGCGCCGGCGGCTGCGCGCGCTGTTCGCCGACGCCGGTCTCGACGAGGACCTCGCCTACGACCTCGTGCTGGCCACCTGCGAGGCGGCCACGAACGCCGTCGAGCACGCCCAGGACCCGACCGAGCCCCACATCGACGTCGCCGCGGAGGTCGTCGGCGGGCGCGTGGAGATCGCCGTCCGCGACTACGGGCGGTGGCGGGAGCGGGTGGCGAGCATGGACCGCGGCCGGGGGTCGATGCTCATGAGCGCGGTCGGCGAGATCATCGCCACGCCCAGCCCGGCCGGGACGACGGTGGTCATCCGCACCGGCTGAGGCGGCCGCCTCGGTGGGAACGCCCTCGTCGAGCGACCCTGCTCCGCGCTCCCCGGGCCCGTCCCTGTACGCTGGCCAGGTCCCGCGGGTGTAGTTCAATGGTAGAACATCAGCTTCCCAAGCTGACAGTGCGAGTTCGATTCTCGTCACCCGCTCTCCTGCCCCTCCGGGGCTGCCCGCACCGGGGCGCGCCGCGTCCAGGAGGTCCCGGTGCCCCTCCCCCTCCCGCCCGCCACGGCGCTGGTCCCGAGGCTGCGCGCCGCCGGGTGCGTCTTCGCGGAGGAGGAGGCCGGCCTCCTGCTCGGCTCCGCGACCGGCCCTCAGCACCTCGAGTCGCTGCTGTCCCGCCGGATCGCGGGTGAGCCGCTGGAGACGGTGCTGGGCTGGGCCGGGTTCGCGGGGCTGCGGGTGGCCGTGGCCCCGGGCGTCTTCGTGCCGCGCCGGCGCACCGAGCTGCTCGTCGAGGAGGCCGTCCGGCTCCTCCGCGGGACGCCGCGGGCGGTGGTCGTCGACCTGTGCTGCGGCTCCGGCGCCGTGGGCCTGGCCGTGGCCACCGCGCTGGCCGGCGTGCAGCTGCACGCCGCCGACCTCGACCCGGCCGCCGTCGGGTGCGCGCGGCGCAACCTCGCCGCGGTCGGCGGCCGCGTGCACCGAGGCGACCTCTACGCCGCCCTGCCGGCCGGCCTGCTCGGCCGGGTGGACCTGCTGGCGGTCAACGCCCCCTACGTGCCGACGGCGGCGATCGCCGACATGCCCCCGGAGGCCCGCGACCACGAGCCGCGCGCCGCACTGGACGGCGGGCCGGACGGCGTCGCCGTCCACCGGCAGGTCGCCGCGGGTGCGCGCCGGTGGCTGGCGCCCGGCGGCCGCCTGCTGCTGGAGACCAGCGAGGACCAGACGCCCCTGACCCTCGCCGCGGTCGAGGCCGGCGGTCTGGCGGCCGCCGCGGTGCGGGACGAGGACCGCGACGCGACGGTCGTGGTCGGCACGCCACCCGGGGTTGCCTGACCACTGCAACCGCTGCGTACGGATCCCGTCACACTGCGCAGTGACACGCTCCAACGCATTTCCGGAACGGTCCGGTCGCGCCTTGACCTGGGGGAACCGGGGTCCTTGGGCCCTGCCGCGGCGGTGCGACGCCGGACACGATCGCTGCGACGACGGCCGCGAGCGCTGTGGGGGACTCATGCCGGAGGACACGACACCGGAGCACGCGCGCGGCGGGACCGTCGGCGGGAACCCGGCCGAGGCGCCGCGGGTGGAGCCGCTCCGCCTGACGCCGCTGCTCCCCCGGCGGCAGAGCCCCTGGCTGGTCGTGGACGTCGACGGCACGCCCGGCGGCCACCGCGCCCTGGTGTGGGCGCTGCGCGAGGCCGCCCGCCGCGAGGCCACCGTCGTCGCCGTCAGCGTGATCGACGGGGACGACGAGGACCCGCTCGGCGGCCTGGGCCGGACGGCACGGCGCACCGTGGACGCCGCGCTCGAGCGGCTGGAGGCGCAGGTCCTGCGGGCGATCGCCGAGACCGGGGTCGTCGGGCGCACCCGCACCACCGTCCTGGAACGGCCGGTGTTCGACGCCCTGACCAGCGCCGCCCGCGGCGCCGACCTGGTGGTGGTCGGCGCCCACGGCAAGACGCTGCTGCGACCCGCCGTCCCCCGCCTGCCGGCCCGCCGCCTGGCGCGGGGCGCCTGACGGAGGCCGGCATCTCCCACACCGCCCTCGGGAGCATCCCCTCCCCCGGCGGCCGGGCCGTGACCCCGCCCGGCGCCGAGGCGCCCGACCCGTCCCTCATCCCCGTCCTCGTCGCCGGCGTGCAGACGGGGGCCTCCAGCGACCACCTCGAGGCGACGCTGGAGAGCATCGTCGAGGCCGCGGTGGAGCAGGTCGGCGCGGCGTTCGGCGCCCTCGGTGTCCTGGACGCCACGGGCACCCGGATCGAGCGCTTCGTCGTCGTCGGCATGGACGCCGCCGACCGCGAGCGCATCGGGCGGCTGCCCACCGGCGGGGGCGTCCTCGGCGTCCTGACCCGATCGCCCGACGTCCTCCGGCTGGACGACCTGCGGGAGCACCCGGCGTCGATCGGCTTCCCGGACGGCCACCCCCCGATGGCGGGCCTCCTCGGGCTGCCCGTGCGGGTCCAGGACCGCGTCTTCGCCAACCTCTACCTCACCGCCAAGCGCACCGGCAGACCCTTCACCGACGCCGACGAGCGGGCCGCCCGGGCACTGGTGGCCGTGGCCGGCCTGGCCATCGCCAACGCGCAGATGGTGGAGCGGGCCGAGCACCGCCGGGCGTGGGCCAAGGCCGGCACCGACGTCGCCACCGCGCTGCTGTCCGGCGCCGACCCCGACACCGCACTCCGGGCCATCGCCCAGCGCGTCGCGGCCCTGTCCTCGGCCGACGCGACGGGCGTCCTCCTCCCGTCGGCCGGCGACGGCGAGGAGGCGCTGACGATCGCGGTCGCCGTCGGGGTCGACGGGGAGGACGTGGAGGGCGTCCGGATCCCCCTGGCCGGAACGGCCCTCGGGGAGGCGCACCGCTCGGGACTGCCGATGATCCTCGAGGACGTCCACGTCCAGGCCGCGACCGGTCCGCACGCGGCGGTCGTCGACGACCTGGCCCGCCAGTTCGGCCCGATGCTCACGGTGCCCCTGTCGGGACGCCCGGCGCTGGGCACCGTGGTCGCGCTCCGCCTCCGCGGGCGCGAGCCCTTCGAGCCGGCGACCCTCGAGCTGGCGTCGGCCTTCGCCGGGCAGGCCGCCGTGGCGCTCGAGCTGGCCCGCACCCAGCTGCGGGAGCGCCGGCTCCAGGTCGAGGCCGACCGCGACCGCATCGCGCGGGACCTGCACGACCACGTCGTCCAGCGCATCTTCGCGACCGGCCTGGCGCTGGACGGGGTCAGCCGGTCGCTCCAGGACACCCACCCGGAGGTGGCGGCGCGGCTGGCGGAGCGGGTCGACGAGCTCGACGGCACCATCGCGCGCATCCGCTCGGCCATCTACGAGCTGCACGAGGCGCACGACGCCTCGCCCGACGCGGTCCGCTCCCAGATCGCCGACGTGGTCCGCTCCATCACCGGCGGACACGGGATCCGCCCCGACGTCCGGCTGCGCGGGGACATCGAGGAGCTCCCGCGCACCCTCGTGCCGGACGTGATCGCCGTCGTCCGCGAGCTGGTGACCAACGTCGTCCGCCACGCGCGGGCCACCCGGCTCACGGCCACCGTCACCGTGGACTCCGAGCTGCGGGTGGTGGTGACCGACAACGGCATCGGGCTGCCGGCGGTCACCGTCCGCAGCGGGCTGACCAACCTGGCCGACCGGGCGGAGCGGTACGGCGGGCGGCTGACCACGTCGGCCGGCCCCTCGGGCACGCAGGTGCGCTGGTCGGTGCCGCTGCCCCGGCCCTGAGCGGTCAGCCGGCCGGGCCCAGCCGGTCGCGCATCTCGGTGGCGAGGATGGCGGCCTGCGTGCGCCGTTCCAGGCCCAGCTTGGCCAGCAGGTGGCTGGTGTAGTTCTTGACCGTCTTCTCGGCCAGGCCCATGCGCTCGCCGATCTGCCGGTTGGTCAGCCCCTCGCCGATGAGCAGGAGCACCGTCCGCTCCTGCTCGGTGAGCACGTCGATCCGGCGGTCCCGCTCGACCGGGCGCCGGCGCGGAGCCGCCAGCACCGGCCCCTCGATGTCCGCGCCGAACAGCCGGCCGCCCCCGGCCACGGTGCGCACCGCCGACACCAGCGCGGACCCGCGCACCTGCTTGAGCAGGTAGCCCGAGGCCCCGGCGTCGAGGGCCGCGGCGACGGCGTCCTCGTCCGGGTAGCTGCTGAGCACGAGGAAGCGCACGCCCGGGCAGCGCGGGCCCAGCCGGCGGCAGACCTCGGCGCCGTCCCCGTCGGGCAGGCGCATGTCGACGACCGTGACGTCGGGGCGCACCGCGGGCACGCGGGCCAGCGCCTCGGCGACCGAGCCGGCCTCCCCCACCACGGTGATGCCCGGGTCCTCCTCGAGGACCTCCGCCACCCCACGCCGGACCACCTCGTGGTCGTCCACGAGGAAGACACGGACCCCGTCCCCCGGCTCCACTCCCGCTCCCCCCTCCGCAGAGTGACCCAGATCACAGAGCGTAGGGCCGGGCGGGGTGCCGCGTCACCCCAGGTCAGGCCGGGAGCAGCAGCGCCGCATAGAGGGTGAGGCCCGGGCCGAACGCCATGGCGACGACCGGCCCGTCCACGTCGGCCATCTCCTCGAGGACCAGGAGCACGGTGGCCGACGAGCAGTTGCCGTGCTCGGCCAGCACGCGCCGGGAGGCGGCCAGTTGCGCCTCGGCCAGCCCCAGCTCGTCGCGGACGACGTCGAGGATGCGCGGACCGCCCGGGTGCACCGCCCAGCCGGCGACGTCCTCGGCACGCAGCCCGGCGCCGGTGAGCAGCTCGTCGACGACGTCCCCCACGTGGCGGGAGAGCACGTCGGGCACCCGCGGCGAGAGCCCCATGCGGAAGCCGAGGTCGGTGACGTCCCAGGTCATGTGGTCCGCGGTCGAGGGGTCGGTGCGTGCGACGACCCCGGCCAGCCGGCGTCCCCGCCCGGCCCCCGGCTCGAGGACGACGGCCGCCGCGGCGTCGGAGAACAGGGCGTGGGCGACCACCTGCTCGAGGTCGGCCTGGGCCGGCTGCACGTGCAGGCTGGTCAACTCGCAGCACAGCAGCACGGCCGGGCGGGACCGGGCCGTCACGAAGTCACCCACGGCCGCCAGGCCCGGGATCGCCGCGTAGCAGCCCATGTGCCCGACCAGCAGCCGCTGCAGCCCCGGCGGCATGCCCAGGTCACTGGCCAGGCGGATGTCCAGCCCCGGCGTGGCGTACCCGGTGCAGGTCGCGACGGCGAACAGCCCCACGTCCCCCGGCGCCAGGCCGGCGGCGTCCAGCGCACCCGCGACGGCCTGCTTGCCCAGCGGCAGCGCCTCCTCGACGTAGCGCTGCATCCGGGCGCCGGTGCCCCAGCCGCTGAGGTCCTCGTCCACCGGGTTGGCGACCGCGTGCCGGCGGCGCACCCCGGCGGAGGCGAAGATCCGGCGGGCGGCCCGCACGCCGGTGTAGTGCGCCGCGAAGAAGCCGTCCCAGACGGCGTCCTGCTCGATCGTCGTCGGCAGCGCCGCCCCGGCGCCGGTCAGGACCGCGCTCCCGGTCACGCGCGGACCTCCGCCAGGCTGGGGCTCGGCCTCATGGGAGGGACGGTACGTGCGACCTGCACCTGCTGCCCGCTCACCGCTTGCGCCCGTAGCCGGCGAAGAGGACGGCGGTGAGCGGCAGGGACCGCATCCGCACGGTGCGCCGCCGGCCGCGCCGCCAGGAGACGACGTCCCGCACCGACGGCCGCAGCCCGACCAGCCGGAGCTCGAGCCCCAGCCGGTCGGCGGCCGCGAGCAGCCGCCGTCGGTCGACGAACAGCGCCGGGTCGTGGATCCCCGGCGGCGGCCCGCCGGGGACCCGCTCGAGGATGCGGACGGCGATCAGCTCGGCCAGCCGGGTGGCGGCGATGCTGTCGATGACGAGCGCGCCGCCCGGGCGCAGCAGCCGCGCGCACTCGGCCAGCACGGCGACGTCGTCCTCGACGTGCTCGAGGATCTCCCCGGCGACGACGACGTCCGCGCACCCGTCGGCCAGCGGGACCGCGGTCACCGACCCCTGGACGGTGGCCACCCCGTGCGACCGGGCCACCTCGACGCAGCTGCGGCCCAGGTCGACGCCCACGTGCACGTACCCCAGCCGGGCCACGTGCGGCGCCATGAGACCGCCACCGCAGGCGAGGTCGACCAGCACCGCACCCGGGGACGCCGCCGGGGGGATGTGCTCGGCGCGCGACGCGGCCAGCCAGTGCAGCATCGCGAAGCCGCCGGTGGGCTCCCACCAGTGGTCGGCCAGCTCGTCGTACTGCGCGGGGTCGTTGCGCCGCGGGTCGTCCAGCCGCACCTAGCGCCCCTTGAGCGGGTCGTGTCCCCAGTTCATCAGCGAGTACCGCCAGCGGGAGGTCTCGACGTCCTCCTTCGCCGGCTCCTGCGCCAGGTGCCGCTGCACGTAGCCGTGGACCTTGCGCATGTGCGCGAGGTCGTCGTCGGTGAGGTCGGCCTTCTTCGTGTGCAGCAGCTCGACGATCCGGCGTCCCGACTCGTGGCCGGTGGACTCACCGCCGCCGTCCTTCTGCCCCACCGACCGCGACTCCTCGGTCTCCAGCCACCGCTCCAGCTCACCGGCGGTCATGTTCACCGCCTCGCCGAACTCGCGACGGATCGTGTCCTCGTCGTCGGTCGCCATGCCGCTCCCTCGCGTGTCGGGCCCTCCCGGCTGCGGTACCGCAGGTCCGTGCAGCGGAAACGGACGGACGTGGCGACCACCGCGCTGGCCCGGGGGCAGACGCCGGAGGAGGTGCTCGACCGCAACCTGGCCGAACTGCTCCAGGAGGTGCGCGTGGTGATCACCGGCGTGCAGGTCCTGTTCGCGTTCCTGCTGACGATGGCGTTCACCGCGCGGTTCGACGAGCTGGGCGCCTTCGGGACGACGGTGTACACGGTCACCCTGCTCAGCACCGCCAGCGCGACCCTGCTGCTGATCGCCCCGGTGTCCTTCCACCGCACCCTGTTCCGTCAGCAGCGGAAGGCGCAGCTGGTGGCCTTCGCCGACGGCGCCCTGATGATCGGCCTCGCGCTGCTGTTCCTCGGCGTCTCGAGTGCGGTCCTGCTCGTGCTGGACGTCGTCCTGGGCCGCGGCCCGGCCGTCGCGGGGTGCGGCTTCGTCGTCCTGCTCGGGGCGGTCTCCTGGTACGTGCTGCCGCTGCGGCAGCGGCGGCGCTGAGCCGGTCTGGTACAGCTGACCCGTGTCCGTCACCGTCGTCGGCAGCCTCAACGAGGACGTGCTGGTCCGCGTCGACCGCCTGCCCGGCCGCGGGGAGACCGTCGTCGGCCGGGGCACCGTGCTCGCCCCCGGCGGGAAGGGCGCCAACCAGGCGGCCGCGGCCGGGCGGCTCGGCGGCGACGTCGCGATGGTCGGCCGGGTCGGCGCCGACCCCGCCGGCGAACGCCAGCTGGCGGCGCTGCGGGCGGCCGGCGTCGACGTCACCTCCGTGCGGCCGGCCCCGGAGGCGCCCACCGGGACCGCGACCATCCCCGTCGAGGACGGCAGCGGGGAGAACCTCATCGTCGTGGTCCCGGGGGCCAACGCGATCCTCGGGCCGGGCGACGTGGACCTGCGGTCGGTCCGGGAGGCGCGGGTCGTGCTGCTCCAGCTGGAGGTCCCGCTGGACACGGTCGCCGCCGCGGCCGCGGTCGCCGGCG
Source organism: Geodermatophilus sp. CPCC 206100 (assembly GCF_048569675.1). Classification (NCBI taxonomy): domain Bacteria; kingdom Bacillati; phylum Actinomycetota; class Actinomycetes; order Geodermatophilales; family Geodermatophilaceae; genus Geodermatophilus; species Geodermatophilus sp. CPCC 206100. Next base: position 30,999 of record NZ_JAQISV010000045.1, on the reverse strand, counting down.
GCACCGTCGTCCTGACGCCGGCACCGCCGCAGTCGCTGCCGGCCGGGCTGCTGGCCCGGGTGGACGTGCTGGTGCCCAACGAGCACGAGCTGCTCCAGCTGGCCGGCGGCACCCCCGCCGAGCGGACGCCGGCGGAGCTGGCCGCGCTGGCCCGGGGCCTCGCGGCGCGGACCGTCGTGGTCACCCTCGGCGCGCGCGGGGCCCTGCTCGTGCCCCCCGACGGCCCGGCGCTCCTCCAGCCGCCGCCCCCGGTGCGACCGGTGGACACGACCGGCGCCGGTGACTGCTTCTGCGGCGCGCTCGCCGTCGCGCTGGCCGGCGGGGCCGCGCCGGGCGAGGCCGTGGCCGCCGCCGTCACCGCGGCCGCGCTGTCCACGACCGGGCCGGGCGCGCGGGGTGCGCTCCCGGACGCCGACGCCGTGGCGGGCCTGCGCCCGCAGCTGCCCGCGGCCACCGCGGTGCGGGGTTGAGCTGGCCGTTCCCCGGGCACGGACCCCGCAGCGCCGGACCGAGCACCGACCGAGGAGGACGACGATGACCGAACCGGAACGACCGCCGCGCAGCGCCGAGCGCGCCGAGGGGGACCCGCCCGGCGAGGAGTCGACCGACGGGCGCACCCCGCGCGCCGAGGAGCCCGCCGAGGGCGCGGACCGGCCCGACGGGGGCGCCGACACCCCCTGAGCCGGTGGCGGCCGGCGCGGTGGGTGCGGCAGGCTCCGGCCCGTGCTGCTCGACGCCGCCCTGCCCGCCGGCCGCGATGACGTCGGGGAGGTCGCGCGCGAGCTGGAGCAGCGCGGCTACGCCGGCGTCTGGACGTCAGAGACCGACCACGACCCCTTCCTGCCGCTGCTCCTCGCCGGCCGGGCGACCACCCGGCTGCAGGTGGGGACGGCGATCGCGGTGGCCTTCGCCCGGTCGCCGATGACGCTGGCCACCACCGCGCACGACCTGCAGCGGTACACCCGCGGCCGGTTCGTGCTCGGCCTGGGCTCGCAGGTCCGGGCGCACGTGGAGCGGCGGTTCTCGATGCCCTGGAGCGCCCCCGTCCCGCGGATGCGCGAGTACGTGGCCGCGCTGCGCGCCATCTGGTCGGCCTGGCAGGAGGGCAACCGGCTGCGGTTCGCCGGTGAGCACTACCGGCACACCCTGATGACGCCGGTCTTCACCCCGCCGCCGCACGAGTGGGGCGGCCCGCCGGTGCACCTGGCCGCGGTCGGCCCGGCGATGACGCGCCTGGCGGGGGAGGTCGCCGACGGCCTGCTCGCGCACTCCTTCACCACCGCCCGCTACCTGCGCGAGCGCACGCTGCCCGCCCTGGCCGAGGGCCTCGCGGCCGCCGGCCGGACCCGCGACCAGGTGACCGTGAGCCTGCCGGGCTTCGTGGTCACCGGCGGGACCGAGGCCGAACGCGCGGAGTCCGCCGCCGCGGTCCGGGCCCAGGTCGCCTTCTACGGCAGCACCCCCGCCTACCGCCCGGTCCTGGAGCTGCACGGCTGGGGCGCGCTCGCCGACGAGCTGCACGCCCTGTCGGTCGGCCGCCGGGAGGACCGGTGGACGGCGATGCGCGACCTGGTCGACGACGAGGTGCTCGCCGCGTTCGCCGTCGTCGCCGACCCGGCGGACGTCGGGCGGGAGGTGCGCGCCCGGTTCGCCGGCCTGGTCGACCGCTTCAGCGTCTACGGCGCGGGACCGCCCCGGCCGGCCGCCGAGCAGTCCCTCGCCGCCGCCCTGCGCTGATCCGGAGCGGTCGATCCGTACGCTGAGTGACAGAAGTCTCAGCTTCTCGGCTTCAACTCACCGTCTCGGGTCTGTTTTCGACACGCCCGGCCGGGGGACGCTGGGTGGCATGGAGAACACGCAGCGCGAACCCCGCGTATCCGAGGAGACGACCACCGGCCAGCACGCCGACGAGTCGCAGGCCGGTCCGACCCCCACCGTCCAGCTGGGACGAATGCTGGCCAACCCCCGCCGCGTCCGCCGGGCGTGACCCCGGCCCCCCTGCAGGGGCCCGCCGCGAGCCTGCGAGCGGCGGGGGGCAGGGGGGTCCTCCTTCACTGATCGTCACACCGGTCCCACCGATCCCCGGGGTCCCGACCTGCTCGGCAACCCCTCGTCACTCACTGCAACCAACCCACTGGCGAGCCCGGCGTGCCGCGAACTGATCCGTCACGCACTGCGGCAGCATCCGATCCGTGACCGCAGCCGCACTCCCCCTCGCCGCCGACGACGCCGTGGCTCCTCTCCGCCGGAGCCGGGCCGAGCGGCAGACCATCGTCCTGGACACCGCCGAGCGGTTGTTCGCCACCCGCAGTTCACGCAGCGTGGGCATGGACGAGCTGGTCCGCGAGACCGGTCTCGGCAAGATGACCGTCTACCGGCTCTTCAAGAGCAAGGACGACCTCGTCGGCGCCTACCTGGCCCGCAAGGCCGCGACGGTCCTGGCCTCCATCGACGCCGAGCTGGCCCGCCTCGACGGCGACCCGCGCGCCGCGCTCCTGGCCGTGGTGGACGCCGTCGAGCGCGACGTCACCCGCGCCGGTTTCCGCGGCTGCCCGTTCACCAACGTCAGCAGCGAGTACGACGACCCGCAGCACCCCGCGCGCAGCGCCGCGGCCGACTACAAGTTCGAGCTGCACGCGCGGCTGGAGCGGCTGGCCGAGGAGCTGCTGCCCGGCGCCGGTGAGGACCTCGCCGCGCAGGTGCACCTGATCATCGACGGCATGTACCTCTCCGGGGGCCTGCTCGGGCCCGACGGCCCCGCCGCGCACGGCCGCACGCTGGCCGGGAAGCTCGTCGCCGCCGCCATCGCCGCGCGCTGACCTGCGGCGGCGCGGCCGGCACCGCACGATGGTGCGGTGAGCACCGACCGCAGTCGCCCCGACCTCGACGACACCACCGTGGAGGGCCTCGGCAAGCTCTCCGAGGCCCTGGAGACCATCGAGCAGGCGCGCGGCCAGCTGTACGGCTTCCACCAGCACTCGGGCAAGGCCGACCTGCTCCTGCAGGACGCCGTCGAGCTGCTCCGCAAGGCCGGGCACACGCAGCTGGCCGCCGACCTCGACCGCGACCTCGTCGGGCGCAACGTCATCGCCGACCGCTGGACGTTCCAGATCGTCGAGGACTACGACGCGAACTACTGGTCGGTGTTCCGCGCCTTCGACGAGCGGGCCCGCACCGAACTCGCCGACGGCGACCGGCACGTGTACGAGGCCCGCATGAAGCAGCGCGAGCGCACCCACGGCCACCCCCACCACGAGGCGGGCCCGGTCCTCGACGACTGAGGACGCCGGCGCGCGGCTCGGGCACCGCGGCCGCAGACTCGAGGGCGTGACGATGCCCGAGCCCGACGAGCGCGACGCGCAGCCCCTCGGCGCCGAGGAGGCCCCGCCGGGCGACCCGGCCTCACAGGGCGGCACCGAGGGCCCCGCCTCCGGGATCGCCGGCCCGAGCTGGCCGCCGGCGGGGAGCGAGCCGGACACGCACCGATGACCGTGCACTCTCCGACCGGGAGCAGCAGACTCGACGCGTGACGTCTCCCGGCTCCCCCGTCGACCCCCTGGGCACCCCCACCGGCACCTCCGGAGCACCTGGTCCCGGCGACGGGACGACGGGCGCCGGCGGTGTCTCCCCCGCGCCGACGGCCGGCCGGACGACGACGTCGGCGCGCGCGGCGGGCCGGACGGTCGGCCGATCCCTCGCGCTGGCGCTGCTGCTGTTCGTGACCGTCGTGCTCGTGCTGTTCGTCGTCTTCAACACCCAGACCGTCGCCGTGAGCCTGGTGTTCGGCACCGTCGACGCCCCGCTGGTGGTGGCCCTGGTCATCGCCGCCGTCCTCGGCGCACTCGTGGGCTGGCTGAGCAGCCTCGTGCTGCGCGCCCGCCGCCGCACCCGCTGACTCCTCGACGCCCCCGGGACCCTGGCGGTCCCGGGCCCGTCGCCGTCCCGACCCGCCCGAGGGTGTCCCCGCCGCGGGTGCTTGCTCGGGTTACCCGTCGGTAATACCGTTTGTTACCGGCGGGTACGAGCCCGCTGAGCGGCACGGAGCACGGGAGCCACGGCATGGGCCACTACACCGCGAACCTGCGGGACCTCGAGTTCAACCTCTTCGAGTTCCTCGACACCAAGGACCTCTTCGGCACCGGGCCCTTCGCCCAGGTGGACGCCGAGACGGCGCGCGGCGTGCTCAGCGAGATCCGCCGGCTGGCCGAGGGCCCGCTGGCGGCGTCGTTCACCGACGCCGACCGCAACCCGCCCGTGTTCGACCCGGCCACGCACGAGGTGACCCTGCCCGAGTCGTTCCGGCGGTCGTACCGCGCCATGCACGACGGCGAGTGGTGGCGGCTGGACGTGCCCGAGGAGCTCGGCGGCTTCGGTGCGCCCGCCGCGCTGGCGTGGGCGGCGTTCGAGATGGTCCTGGGCGCCAACCCCGCGGTGTTCGTGTACGGCTCGGGCCCGGCGTTCGCCGCCACCCTGCACGAGCTGGGCACCCCGGAGCAGAGGCGGCTCGCCGAGCTCATGATCGAGCGGGGCTGGGGCGCCACGATGGTGCTCACCGAGCCCGACGCGGGTTCCGACGTCGGGGCCGGCCGCACCCGGGCCGTGCAGCAGCCCGACGGCTCCTGGCACCTCACCGGCGTGAAGCGCTTCATCACCTCCGCCGAGCACGACCTGTCCGACAACATCGTCCATCTCGTGCTGGCCCGTCCCGAGGGCGCCGGCCCCGGCACCAAGGGCCTGTCGCTGTTCGTCCTGCCCAAGTTCCACGTCGACCTGGAGACCGGGGAGCTCGGCGAGCGCAACGGGGTGTACGTCACCAACGTCGAGAAGAAGATGGGCCTCAAGGTCTCCACGACCTGCGAGGTCACCTTCGGCGACGGGCCGGTGCCCGCCCGGGGCTGGCTGGTCGGCGACGTGCACGACGGCATCGCGCAGATGTTCCGGGTCATCGAGTACGCCCGGATGTTCGTCGGCACCAAGGCCATCGCCACGCTGTCGGCCGGCTACCAGGTCGCGCTCGACTACGCCAAGAACCGCGTCCAGGGCGCCGACCTCACCGCGCCGTCGAAGGACGCGCCGCGGGTGACGATCACCCACCACCCCGACGTCCGTCGCTCGCTGATGCTGCAGAAGTCCTACGCCGAGGGGATGCGGGCCCTCTACCTGTACGCGGCGGGCTGCCGCGACCGGGTCACCGCCGCCGAGGCCGCCGGCACCGCGGACAGCGAGGAGGCCCGCCTCGCCGCCCGCGTCAACGACCTGCTGCTGCCGGTGGTGAAGGGCTTCGGCTCCGAGCGGGCCACCCAGCTGCTCACGGCCGAGTCCCTGCAGACCCTCGGGGGTTCGGGGTACCTGCAGGACTACCCGATCGAGCAGTACATCCGCGACTCCAAGATCGACACCCTCTACGAGGGGACGACCGCGATCCAGGGGCAGGACTTCTTCTTCCGCAAGATCGTGAAGGACGGCGGGGTCGCGCTGACCTGGCTGGCCGGGCAGATCCAGGCCACGATCGACGCCGAGGCCGGCAACGGGCGGCTCAAGGAGGAGCGTGCGCTGCTCGCCACCGCCCTCGGCGACGTCCAGGGGATGCTGACCGCGATGTTCGGGCACCTGGCCGCGGCGCAGGAGGACGTCACCTCGCTGTACAAGGTCGGCCAGAACACCAGCCGGCTGCTGCTGGCCACCGGCGACCTGGTGACCGCCTGGCTGCTCGTCCGCCAGGCCGAGGTCGCGCTGGCCGCACTGGCCGGGGAGGTCGGCGAGCGGGACCGGCACTTCTACGAGGGCAAGCTCGCCGCCGCCCGGTTCTTCTGCACCCAGGTGCTGCCGCGGCTGACCGCCGAGCGGGTCGTGGTCGAGACCACCGACAACGCGCTGATGGAGGTCGACGAGTCCGCCTTCTAGAAGGACCGCCCTCCTCCCACGCCTCGCAGGCTCGGCGCGGGCCCCGGGAGGGTGGCCGTTCCCGGCTCTCACCACTGATGGCCGTCGTCCCTGCGGGGACGGCGGCCGTCGTCGTTTTCCGGACCGGGGAAGCGGGCATGGGTTCCCGCGACGACGTCCCCAGGAGGCTCCCGTGACCGATCCGCAGGGCAGCGACCGGATCCAGCAGGACATCCCGACCGCCTCGGGCACCGGGGACAACAGCAGCACCGGCTCCGGTTTCGACGAGGTCCCGCTGACCCGGGAGGAGGCCCTCGAGAAGGACGCCGCCCACGGCGACGACCTGCCCGCCCGGGCCGACGGCGACGTCGCCCGCGCCCGGGGCGCCGGCGCGTCGGGCGAGGTGTCGGGTCCCACACCGCTCTCAGGAGGTAGTACCGAATGACCGAGTCCGACCCCACCGGCTACGGCGAGTCCCCCGACACCGCCGACGGGCCGACCAGCAGCAACCTGGTCGACGGCGTCCCCGGCGAGGACCGCGCCGACGGCGGCGAGCAGGACACCACCCTCACCACGGACGACGAGGCCCAGCGCGACGACGGCACCGCCCGCCCGGGCAACGCCGCCTCCTGACGGCTCCCCTCGGCCCCGTCCCGGGACCCGGCCTGAGCCTGCGAAGGCCGGGGAGGACGGGGTCCTTCTTCAGATCCAGCCGTGCCGGCGGGCGGCCTCCACGGCGGCGTGCCGGTTGGGCGCGCCGAGCTTGGCGGCCGCGGCCGACAGGTGGTTGCGCACCGTCCCCGGGGACAGGTGCGCGCGGGCGGCGATCTCCTCGACCGGCGCACCACCGGCGGCCAGCTCCAGCACGTCGGCCTCGCGTGGGGTCAGCGGGCTGTCCCCGGCGCTGATCGCCTCGGCGGCCAGCTCCGGGTCGACGTACCGCCCGCCGCGGTGCACGGTCCGGACGACGTCGGTCAGCACCGGCGCGCTCACCGTCTTGGGCAGGAACCCGCGCACCCCCGCCTCCAGGGCCCGCTTGAGGTGCCCGGCCCGGCCGTGGCCGGTGACGATGACGACCGCGCAGCCGGGCACCGCCGATGCCAGCTCGCCGGCGACCGTGATGCCGTCCCGGTCGGGCATCTGCAGGTCGAGGACGGCGACGTCCGGGGTGTGCGCCCGGGCCATCGCCAGCGCCTCCGCGCCCGAGGCGGCCTGCGCGACGACCTCGAGGTCCTCCTCCAGCGCCAGCAGCGCGGCCAGCGCCGAGCGGATGAGGTTCTCGTCGTCGGCCAGCAGGACCCGGATCACGCCGGCACCCGCGCCGGGACGGTCGCGGTCAGCTCGAAGCGGTCCCCCTCCGGCCGGGCCGACAGCCGCCCGCCGGCGTGCGCCAGCCGCTCGGCCAGCCCGGTGAGCCCGCTCCCCCAGCGGCCCGGCGTCCCGGCCAGCCCGTCGTTGGTCACCCGCAGCTCCGCCTCCCCGCCCACGGCGGCCAGGGCGACGGTGCACGAGGTTGCCCGGCTGTGCCGCAGCACGTTGGTCACCGCCTCGCGGACCACCCAGCCCAGCGCCTCCTGCACCGGCTCGGGCAGCGCCTCGCCCGCCGCCTCGCCCTCCACCGTGCACGTCACCCCGGCCGCGCGCAGCACGGACCGGGCGCCGGCGAGCTCCCCGGCCAGGTCGGTGCGGCGGTAGCCCCGGACGACGTCGCGCACCTCGCGCAGGCTCTCCTCGGCCACCCGGCTGATGTCGGCCAGCTCCTCGGCGGCGCCGTCCCGGCCGCGGCGCACCAGCTCGGCGGCCAGCTGGCTCTTCAGCGCGATCGCCGAGAGGTTGCGGCCCATGACGTCGTGCAGGTCGCGGGCGAAGCGCAGCCGCTCCTCGGCGACCGCCAGCTGCAGCTGCACCCCGCGGCTGCGCTCCATCTCGCGGACGACGTCCAGCACCCACACGGAGAACCGGAACGCCGCGGCCAGGAAGGTGACCGTGGCGCCGATGACGACGGCGAGGACGGCGGCGGCGGCCAGCGGGCCGACGGTCGCGGCGACGATCCCGGTCGCGCCGCCGATCCCGAAGCCGGCGCGGGTGAGCACCGCCGTCGGCCACACGGTGGAGGCCGCGGTCAGCGCCATCGCGGGGGGCATGGCGACGCCCCACACCAGAGCCGGGGTGTCGGGCGCGTCGGCGGAGAAGGCCAGCACGGCCACGCCGGCCGTGGCGACGGCGGCGACTGCCGCGGCGAGCGCCGGCCGACGCGGCAGCCCGCGGCCCTCGCGGTGCGCGGCGAAGCCGGCGTGGGCCAGCAGCACCGCCGTGACGGCCACCGCGACCGAGCCGGCCAGGAAGAGGGTCCCGGCGGCCTGTGCGGGCGACCGCTCGGCGGACCCGTACACGCCGACACCCAGCAGCGGGGTCATGGCCAGCCAGCCGTAGAACGACCAGCGGGTGTAGAGCTCGATGCGCTGCGGCGCGGAGCGGTTCTCCCACCAGCGGGCGACGGTCGGCACGGCGCCCATGCTGCCGTACCGGCCGTCGCCGCCCGGGTCCCTCGAGCTCACCTGCGCGGCGCCCAGCGGAACACCCGGCCGGCCACCAGGCCGCCGACGACGGTCCACGCGACCAGCACCGCGAGGGGCACCAGCGCCTCGGACCAGGCACCGGCGAGGTCCACCGCCCGGCCGTCCCAGGCGCGCCCGGTCAGGCCCAGCTGGGCGAGCTCCACGACGGGGGCCAGCGGGAGGAAGCGCAGCACCCCGGCGAGGGCTTCGGGGAAGGCCGACAGCGGGACGAACAGCCCGGACAGCGACGTCGCGACGAGCACCAGCGGCAGCGTGGTGATCTGCGCGCTCTCGGCGGTGCGGGTGAACGAGGTGCTGGCCGCGGCGAGCACCACCATGAGCGCGGCGCCGCCGACGAGGGCGATGAGTGGCAGGACGACGTCCACCGGGGCGGTCCACTCGCCGATGACCGCCACTCCCGCGGCGACCAGCACGACCTGCGCGACCGTCACGAGCAGCGTCGGGACGGCGGTGGCGAGCAGGATCTCCGGCCCGGTCAGCTCCCCGGTGCGCATGCGCTGCAGCACCAGCTCCTCGCGGCGCGCGACGTAGGTGGTGACCAGGTTGTAGTAGGTCAAGAAGACCAGCGTGATGCCGAGTGCGGTCACCACGAGCTGGGGGCCGCCGGCGGTGTCCAGGCCGATCATGCGGGTCGCCGCCACCAGCAGCAGCGGCATGAGCACGGAGTTGACGACGGCGGTCCGGTTGCGCAGCAGCAGCCGGGTCTCGGCGGTGGCGAGGGCGCGCACGCGGCGGCGGGCGCCCGGGGAGGCAGGGGCAGCGGTCAGGGTGGTCATCGGGGGTCTCCTGTCGGGGGCTGGTGCAGGGAGCAGCGCGAGGTCAGGCGGCGGCGGACTCGGCGGCGTTCTCGCCGTCGGCGACGGCGAGGAAGGCCTGCTCCAGGGAGGCCGAGCGGGCCTGCAGGCCGGTGAGCTCCACCCGGTGCGCGGCGGCCCAGGTGAGGAGCGCGGTGAGCGCCGGCTGCAACGCGCGGGTGTGCAGCTCGACGTCCGGTCGGCCGCGGTGCGCCCGCACCCCGGGCAGCGACGGCAGCGCCGGTGCGTCGTCGGCCAGGGTGAAGGTGACGGTGGCCGGCTGGGTGGCGGCGATCTCCTCGCGGGTGCCGGAGAGCACGATCCGCCCGGCCCGCATGACGGCGATCCGGTCGGCCAGCTCCTCGGCCTCCTCCAGGTGGTGTGTGGTCAGCACCACCGCGGCACCGTCGTCCACCAGGCCGCGGACCAGCTCCCACACGGTCCGCCGGCTCTCCGGGTCCAGTCCGGTGGTCGGCTCGTCGAGGACCAGCACGCTGGGGTGGCCGAGCAGCGCCAGGGTCAGGTCGAGCCGGCGGCGCTCGCCGCCGGAGAGGCTGCGCACCCGGACGTCGGCGCGGCCGGTGAGCCCGACCATCTCCATCGCCTCGCCGACCGGCCGCGGGTCGGTCAGCGTCTGCGCCCAGGTGCGCACGGTCTCGGCGACGGTGAGGTCGCCGGGCAGCCCGCTGGACTGCAGCAGCACGCCGAGGTGCCGCCGGACGGCGGCCCGCTCGCGCTGCGGATCGCGGCCGAGCACCCGCACCGAGCCCCCGGACGGGGCGGCCAGGCCCTCCAGGACCTCCAGCGCCGAGGTCTTGCCCGCGCCGTTCACCCCGAGCAGAGCCAGGACCTCGCCCGGTGCGACCTCGAAGGAGATGCCGCGGACGGCCTCGAACGCGCCGTAGTGCCGGCGCAGGTCGACCACCTCCACGGCGGGCGGCTCCGGCGTCGGGCGCTGCAGGGCGGGCACGTCGATCGGGTGCACGGGGACCTCCTCCGGTGCGCCCGCCGGCCGCGGTCGGCCGGTGCTCCCGGGCGCACCTCCGAGGCTGCCGCCGCCCCGGCGCCGGCACAGGTGCCGCTTCTCACGACTTCCGGCGCCGACGGCACGGGCCGCCCGTGACACCTGTCATGGGCGGCCCGTGGGTGCTGCCTCAGACCGACGTGGGACGGCGCTCCTTCACCACGACGGCCTTGTCCTCGCCCAGGTCCCGCGTCCGCGTCTCGCTGTAGGACCAGACCGCGATGAGCGTGACCACGGCGCAGACGACGATGTAGAGCCCCACGGCGACGACGTTCGGGTCCTCGAAGCTGCCCAGCAGCGCCAGCGCGATCAGCGGCGCGGGCGCGCCGGCCACCAGGGAGGCCAGCTGGGCACCGACCGAGACGCCGGTGTACCGGGCCTTGGTACCGAAGAGCTCGGAGAAGAACGCCGCCTGCGGCCCGTACATCGCACCGTGGAACAGCAGCCCGACGGTGATCGCCACGACGGCCAGGAAGAAGTTCCCCGTGTCGAGCAGCCCGAAGAAGGCGAACGCCCACACGCCGACGCCGGCGGCGCCGAACAGGTAGACCGGCTTGCGGCCGATCCGGTCGGAGAGCGCGCCCCACAGCGGGATGGTCACCAGGTGCACCGCCGAGGCGATGAGCACCGCGTTGAGCGCGAAGGACGAGTCCAGGCCGCCGACGTTGGTCAGGTACGTGAGGCTGAAGGCGGTCAGCAGGTAGAAGGAGACGTTCTCCGCGATCCGCGCCCCCATGGCGGTGAGCACCTCGCGCTTGTAGCGGGTGAGCACCGTGACGATCGGCGCCGCCTCGGCCACCCCGCTCTGGGCCGCCTTGGCCTCGGCCTCCCGCTGGGCCTCGAGGAAGACCGGCGACTCGCTCACGCTCAGCCGCACCCAGAGCCCGACGATGATCAGCACCGCCGACAGCAGGAACGGGATCCGCCAGCCCCAGGCCTCGAACTGGGCGTCGGACTGGAAGGTGGCCAGGAGCGCCAGCACGCCGGTGGCCAGCAGGTTGCCCGCGGGCGCCCCGGCCTGCGGCCACGAGGCCCAGAAGCCGCGGTGCTCGGGCTTGCCGTGCTCCGAGACGATGAGCACCGCACCACCCCACTCGCCACCGAGGGCGAAGCCCTGGATCAGGCGCAGGGCGATGAGCAGGACCGGCGCGAGCACGCCGACGCTGTCATAGGTGGGCAGCAGGCCGATGAGGAAGGTCGCCGACCCCATCATCATCAGGGAGATGACCAGCAGCTTCTTGCGGCCGAGGCGGTCGCCGAAGTGGCCGAAGACCAGCGCGCCGACCGGGCGGGCGAAGAAGCCCACGGCGTAGGTGGCGAAGGCGGCGAGGACGCCGACGAAGTCGTCCTGCTCGGGGAAGAACAGCGGGCCGAACACGAGCGCGGCCGCCGAGCCGTAGAGGAAGAAGTCGTACCACTCCACGGTCGTGCCGATGATGCTGGCGCCCACGACACGGCCGAAGCGCGCGCCGGACTGCGCTGGTGCGGACAAGGTGGCCTCCCTTGGTGATGTGCTCTGCCGCCGACGCTAGGGCCGGGTGACGTGGCTCACCATCCGAGCGGTGTGCGACGGTGTCGGCATGGGCGACGAGGGCGTGCTGGCGGGACGACGGGCACTGATCACCGGAGGGGCGTCGGGCATCGGCCGCGCCTGCGCGCTCCGGCTGGCCGACGCGGGCGCGTCGATCGTGGTGCTAGACCGGGACGGGAACGCGGCGCAGGACGTCGCGGAGTCGGTGGGGGGCAGCGCGGTCGCAGTCGACCTCACCGACCTCGACGCCCTCGACGCGCTGGACCTCGACGTCGACGTCCTGGTCAACAACGCGGGCCTGCAGCACGTGGCACCGGTGCACGAGTTCCCGGTGGACCGCTTCTCGCTCATCCTCCGGCTGATGCTGGAGGCGCCGTTCCGGCTGGTCCGGGGCGCGCTGCCGCACATGTACGGCCGCGGCTGGGGGCGCATCGTGAACGTCAGCTCGGTGCACGGGATCCGCGCCTCGGCCTTCAAGAGCGCCTACGTGAGCGCCAAGCACGGGCTGGAGGGGTTCTCGAAGGTGGTCGCGCTGGAGGGGGCGCCGCACGGGGTGACGTCGAACTGCGTGAACCCGGCCTACGTCCGCACGCCCCTGGTCGAGGGCCAGATCGCCGACCAGGCGCGGGCGCACGGCCTGTCGGAGGACGAGGTCGTGGAGCAGGTCATGCTCGCGCCGGCGGCGGTCAAGCGGCTGATCGAGCCGGAGGAGGTCGCCGAGGCGGTCGCCTACCTCTGCTCGCCGGCCGCGGCCTCGATCACCGGCAGCTCACTGGTGATGGACGGCGGCTGGAGCGCCCACTGAGAGAGGACCCCGTCCTCAGCCGCCGACGAAGCCGGGCGGGACGCCGTCGGTCGTGAGGTGCCGCTGCCGGCCGCAGAGCCGGCACACCTGGTGGTCGGGCCCCTCGGGCCGCTCGTCGACGGGGTGCCGGCGCACGTAGGCGTGGAAGCCGAGCCGGCAGCGCACTGGCCTGGTCGCCATGACCCGATGCTGCGCGCGGGTCGGCCACCCGCACAGGGCCCAAGGGCTCGCCGGGCGGGCTCGTCCGGGAGACGGCGCGGGCGGCGGCGCTCCTACCCTGGACCGGTGCGTCCCGAGCCCCTCCGCCTGCCCCCGCACGAGTGGACAGCGCGGACGTCGGCCCACGAGGCGCGGGCCGACGCGCTCACCGCCGGGCACCGCGCGCGCCGCGTCCGCGGCGAGGCGCACCCGGTCGAGGACTTCCTCTACGAGTACTACTCGACCCGGCCCGCCGTCCTGCGGCGCTGGCACCCGGGGGCCGGGACCGTGCTCGAGGCGGCCGCGGACGGCCCCGCCCCGCACGCCGGCCGGCGCTGGTACGCGACGGCCGAGGACGGCGCGGTCGGCCTGGACCCCGCCGCGTTCCTGGCCGACCGCGGCGACACCGTCGCCTTCGTCCACCGCCTGCTGGCGGCGACCGCCGCGCGGCCGGCGTTCACCGGCTGCTTCGGCCTGCACGAGTGGGCGATGGTCTACCGGCAGGGCGAGCACCGGCACCCGCTGCCGCTGCGACTCGGGCAGGCCGGCACCGACGCGGTGGTCGAGGCGGCCCCCGTCCGCTGCACCCACTTCGACGCCTTCCGCTTCTTCACCCCGGCCGCCGTCGGCCTCAACCGGGTGCAGCCCACGCGCGCCACCCAGCCCGACCTGGAGCAGCCGGGCTGCCTGCACGCGACCATGGACCTCTACAAGTGGGCCGCCAAGCTGGGTCCCGCCGTCCCCGGCGAGCTGCTGCTGGACTGCTTCGCCCTCGCCCGCGACGTCCGCGAGCTGGACATGCGGGCCTCGCCCTACGACCTGCGCGACCTCGGCCGGGCGCCCGTGCCGATCGAGACGCCCGCGGGCCGGACCGAGTACGCCGCCGCCCAGCGCGGCTTCGCCGAGCGGGGCGCGGCCCTGCGGGCACGGCTGCTCGACGTCACCGGGGCGCTGCTCGGCGGCCGGGACACCGACGCCGGGACGTCGGCAGCGGGTCGTACCGTCGGGGTGTGAGCTCGACCGGCAGGGAGGACCTGCGCACCGACCGCTGGCTGCGACTGGACGGGACGACCAACACCCGCGACCTGGGCGGGCTGCCCACCTCCGACGGCGGGACGACGCAGCCCGGCCGGATCCTGCGCAGCGACAACCTCCAGACGCTGAGCGAGGACGACGTCCGGTGGCTGATCGGCGACGCGCGGCTGCGGGAGGTCATCGACCTGCGCACCACCGCGGAGGTGCTCCTGGAGGGTCGCGGTCCCCTGCGCGCCGTCCCCGAGGTCACCCACCGGCACTTCAGCCTGCTGCCCGAGCGCGGGCACCACACCGACGTCTTCGCCGTCGAGGAGGCCGACGTCCCCGAGCTGCCGCAGGACTGGGCCGAGTCGCTGCTCCCCCGGCAGGTGGCCGAGAGCGACGAGGACGAGCCCCCGGCCGTGCGCTCCTACCTCGGGTACCTCGCGCACCGGCCCGACAACGTGCTCGGCGCCCTCCGCGCGCTGACGGCGGTGTCCGACGGCGCCTCGGTGGTGCACTGCGCGGCCGGCAAGGACCGCACCGGCGTGGTGGTCATGCTGTCCCTCGCGGTGGCCGGCGTGCCGCACGAGGAGATCGTCGCCGACTATGCCCTGACCGCCGAGGTCATCGACGCGCTGGTCGCCAAGCTGGCGGCCTCACCCACGTACGCCGAGGACATGGAGCGGCGCGACGTCGCCCTGCACACCCCGCGCGCGGAGACGATGGACCGGCTGCTGGCGTTGCTCGACGAGCGGCACGGCGGCCCACTGGGCTGGCTGACCGAGCACGGCTTCGGCCCCCGCGAGCAGGCCGCGCTGCGGGCCCGCCTCCGGGACTGACGGAGGCCGCGCTCAGGACTCGGGCGCCTCGGGTGCGTCCGCGCCGGTCCGGCCGGCGTGCTTGTGCCGGTACATCGCCGCGTCGGCGGCGCGCAGCAGCGCGTCCGCCGCGCCCCACTCCCCGCTGTGGACGGCGACCCCGATGCTCGTGCCGACGACCGCGTCGGTGCCGTCGAGCCGGAACGTCTCGTCGAAGCAGCCCCGCACCCGGGCCACCACGCGGTCGGCGTCCTCGGGCCGGGTCAGGCCGGGGAGGATGACGGCGAACTCGTCGCCGGACAGCCGCCCGACGGTGTCCCCCGGCCGGACGGCGGCGCGCAGGCGGGCCGACACCTGGCGGAGGAGCTCGTCTCCGGCGGCGTGGCCGAGGGAGTCGTTGACCGCCTTGAAGCGGTCGAGGTCGCAGAAGAGCACGGCCAGGTGCTGCTCGGGCCCGGTGCCGGCCAGCGCCGCGCCCAGCCGGTCGAGGAACAGCACGCGGTTGGGCAGCCCGGTCAGCGCGTCGTGCGTGGCCTGGTGGCGGACGGTCTCCAGCAGCCGGGCCTTCTGCAGCGCCGTCGAGGCCTGGTCGCCGACGCCGCGCAGCCGGTCCAGCGCGTCGCCGTCCAGGCGGGCGGGGGCCCGGCCGGGTGCCCAGCTGGCGGCGGCCACCCCGAGGAACGTGCGGCCGAACTGCATGGGCACGGCGACCGCCCGGGCGACCTCCAGCCGGGTGAGGAGCTCGGCCAGGGCGGGGCTGGCGGTCGCCGGGTCGAGGAACCGCGGCTCGCGGTCGGTGAGCATGCCGATCAGCTCGGGGGTGTCCTCGGCGGTCAGCGACGTCTGCAGCAGCAGCTCGCGCTGCCCTCCGAGCTGCCCGGCCGCGGCGGCGGTCACCAGGGAGCCCGCGCCGGGCTCCCACAGGAACAGCGCGCCGTTGTCGCAGCCGACGATCCCGGGCAGCGCCTCGGCGACCACCCGGCAGACGGCGGCGGCGTCCTCGGCCTGCGCCAGCTCGTGGGCGACGGCGAGCAGCGCGCCGGCGCGCGAGGCCTCCTGGCGGGAGCTCTCCAGCGCGAGCAGCAGGTCCAGCGCCGCGGCCGCGTGGCCGGCGTAGGCGGCCAGCATCTGCCGCTCGTCGCCGAGGGGCCCGCCTCCGGGGGAGTAGACCGCGGCCAGCCGGCCGTGGGTGCGGCGGCCCGAGGCCACGTCGACGGCGATGACGTGGGGGCCGGGGTCGGCCCCGGCCAGCAGTGCGGCCGCGAGCTCCTCGACCTCCGCGCGGGGCAGGCCGACGCCCTGCACGAGCGGCGGACCGCCGGCGGGGTCGGTGACGGCGAGGACGTGCCCGGGCGCGAGCACCGCCTCGGCCGCGCGGGCGACGATGCGCTGGAGGGCGGAGTCGACGTCGTCGCTCGCGACGAGGTCGGTGGCCGCCGCCTGCAGGATGCGCACCTGGTCGCGCAGCGCGGTGAGCTCCGGAGCGCTCACCGGACGGCGGCGCCAGCGGCGATGGCGCTGCCAGGTCAGCTGGTAGAGGCAGCCCGGGTGGCCGTCGGACTCGCACTCGCTGTGCCGCACCTCGGCCGGGGGCAGACCGAAGATCGCCGGCACCGTGCTGATCAGGCCCTGGGCGTAGGCGCAGTCCAGCCGCGAGTGCACGTACCCGGGACGCAGGCGGAAGCGGACGGTCGCCGACCGGGCACCGACCTCGAGGACCTCCATCGTCGAGGTGGTGGAGAACATGGCGATCGCGCGGGGCAGCTGCCGGAAGACGTGCCGCGGCGAGCCCATCGCGCGCACCAGCAGCACGAGTGCGGGGTGCATGCAGTGGCTCAGCGCCGCACGGCCGACCCGGAACATCGCGTCGGGGTCGCCGAGCACCTCCGTCGCGGCGGTGAACAGGCGGATGCGGGTGTCGTAGCTGGTCCAGGACGAGGCGCGGGACAGCTCCTCCGCGGTGCACGGCACACCGGCACGGCGCAGGACGTCCTCGACGGCGGCGTCGCCGGCCTGGGCGCGCACGTAGCCCAGCACGAGGGACGTGGTGGCCCCCGAGGTCTCCCGGGGTTCCGCCGGCAGGTCTCCGCTCATCGCCCGTCCCTCTCCGGCCACCGGGTGCCCGTGCGGCGGCGGCGCCGCACGCTCCCGGCCTCCCGCACCTCCATCGGCAGCCCAGGGCGCCGCGTTGAGCCGGCCACCCCCAAGGGGGGACGCCGGTCCGGTGCGGACTCCCTTGCACCCGCCGGGCTGGGAGAGTACAACGACAGATACCCCCACGGGGTATGAGTCACCGGGGGTTCGACGAGGAGGAGGTGTCTCCGATGGAGGCGACCGGACTGCACCAGCACGAGGGGCCCGCACACCAGGGACACGGCGGGGGCCGCGGACCGGCCTCGTGGGCCATGGCGGCGACCGCGACGCTGCACTGCCTGACCGGCTGCGCGATCGGGGAGGTCCTCGGCATGGTGATCGGGACGTCGCTCGGCCTGCCCGACGGCGCGACGGTCGCCCTGGCGGTGGCCCTGGCCTTCGTCTTCGGCTACGCGCTGACCATGCGCGGCGTGCTGCGGGTCGGCCTGCCGTTCCGGCGCGCCCTGCGGGTGGCCCTGGCCGCCGACACGCTCTCCATCGCGGTGATGGAGGTCGTCGACAACGCCGTCGTGCTGTCCGTCCCCGGGGCCATGGAGGCCGGCGTCACCAGCGCGCTGTTCTGGTTCGCCCTGGCCGGGGCGCTGGCCGTGGCGTTCGTCGTCACCCTGCCGGTGAACCGCTGGATGATCGGCCGCGGCAGGGGGCACGCCGTCGTCCACGGCCTCCACTGAAAGAGGACCCCGTCCTCCCCACCCTTCGCCAGCTCAGGGCGGGACCCCGTCCTCCCCACCCTTCGCCCGCTCAGGGCGGGACCCGGGACGGGGCCAGGAACCGACGAAATCCGGCGGCGGACAGCGAGCGACCCCGGTCTCCACACGAGGAGGCCGGGGTCGCACACGGTCGCGGCACCCCGCGGGTGCGGGGGCCAGGGAGGGGTCGTCGCTCAGCGGAGCGGGAACCCGCTCGCGTTCGCCATGGTGAGCAGCTCGTCGCGCATGGCCGGGCTGCTGCTGCGCGCGAGGGCGCGGTCCAGCGCCCGACGCGTCCGCGCCACCTGCCGACGCTGCCGCCAGCTCGCCGTCACGCTGTTCATCTCTGCTGCCTTCTCTCTCCGGTTCGGGGGCCTGCACCCTATGCAATGCAGGCAGGACCGAGACTATTCCGAAGAAAACGAAGGAGAGGTAGCCACGCGGTGACGTTCGTTCACCCCGTGGGGTGAGATCCGCCTCAGCCGGCGGCGAGGGCGGTCCGCGCGGCCGCCCGCGCGGCCTGCGGGTCGTCGGTGGCCAGCGCGGCCTCGGCGGCCGCCCGGCAGGCCGCCAGGTCGACCCCGGCCAGCCGGGCGCCCACCCCCGCGACCGACGACGTCGCGCAGGACAGCGAGGTGATCCCGAGGCCGACGAGGACGCAGGCCAGGAGCGGGTCGGCCGCCGCCTCCCCACAGACGCCCACGGGCTTGCCGGCCCGCTCGCCCGCCGCCGCGGTGAGCTGCACGAGGGCGAGCAGGGCCGGCTGCCACGGGTCGGTCAGGTCGGCGAGGTCGGCCGAGAGCCGGTCGGCGGCGAGCGCGTACTGCGACAGGTCGTTGGTGCCGATCGACAGGAAGTCGACGTGCCGGAGCAGCCGGTCGGCCAGCAGGGCCGCCGACGGCACCTCGATCATCACGCCGGGGACGAGGCCGCGGTCGCGCACCTGCCGGGCGAAGTCGGCCGCCTCGCCGACCGTGGCCACCATGGGCGCCATCACCCACGGCTGCGAGCCGGTCAGCCGGGCGGCCTCGGCGACGGCGTCGAGCTGCCGCTCGAGCAGCCCCGGGTCGCGGCGGGCGATGCGCAGGCCACGGACGCCGAGGGCCGGGTTCGCCTCGTCCGGGGGCGTGGCGAAGGCCAGGGGCTTGTCCGACCCGGCGTCCAGGGTGCGCAGGACGACCCGCCGTCCCTCGAAGGCGGCGAACACCTCCGCGTACCCGCGCGCCTGCTCGTCGACCGACGGCTCCTCCGCGCGCCCCAGGAAGGCCAGCTCGGTGCGCAGCAGCCCGACACCCTCCGCGTGCGCCGCGGCGGCCGCCCGCGCGCCGGCGCCGTCCTGCACGTTGGCGAGCACCTTGACCACCACCCCGTCCCGGGTGCGGCCGGGACCGCGGTAACCGGCCAGGGACTCGGCGGCCAGGCGGGCGGCGGTCACCCGCGCCCGCGCGTCCTCGGGGTCGGGGTCGACGGTCACCGTGCCGCGGTCGCCGTCGAGCAGGACGGTGGCGCCGGAGGGGACGTCGTCCAGTCCGTGGACCGCGACGACACAGGGCAGGCCGAGCTGGCGGGCGATGATCGCCGTGTGGCTGGTCGTGCCGCCCAGCCGGGTGGCCAGGCCGGTGACGCGGGCCGGGTCCAGCCCGGCGGTGTCGGCGGGCGCCAGGTCGTCGGCGAGCAGCACGGAGGGGACGACGGGGCTCGGCACGCCCGGCTCCCCCTGGCCGGTCAGCTCCGCCACGATCCGGTCGCGGACGTCGCGCACGTCGGTCACCCGCTCGGCCATGAGGCCACCGAGCCCGGTGAACAGGTCGACGAACTGCTGGGCGGCCTGCACGGTGGCGACCGCGGCGAGGGTCCCGCCGTCGATCCGCTGCTCCACGGCCGACAGCAGCCCGCGGTCACGAGCCAGGCCGGCGGTGGTCGCCAGGACCTCCGCGCTGACGCCGGTCGCCCCGGCCGCGCGCCGGCCCAGGCGGTCGGCGACGACGTCGGCAGCCGCGACGAAGCGCTGCTTCTCCCCGGCCCGCGCCTCCTCGGGGACGACCGTGCCGTCGTCCTCGGGCAGGCGCACCGCGCCGGACGGGCGGATCACCGGGCCGTACGCGACGCCCGGGACCACGGGCGTGCCGGGCAGCACGGCGGGGCCGGTGCCGACGGAGGGAGCAGCGGTGCTGGAAGTGGTGGTCATCAGTACCTGCCTGGGAGCCGTAGGGACCGGGGGCGCCGACGGACACGCCGTCCTGCTGGTGACCACGGTCACGGAAATCTGTTGACTTGTCAACGGATCGGACGTAGAACAACACCATCAAAAGCGCAAACCCACATGAACGGGCACGGGAAGGGGTGGTGCGGTGTACGCGGAGGAGCGACAGCAGGCCATCGCCGGGCTGGTCGCCGACCGCGGCCGCGTGGCGGTGACCGCGCTGGCCGAGGAGTTCGGCGTCACCACCGAGACGGTCCGGCGGGACCTGGCCGTCCTCGAGCGCGCCGGGATGCTGCGGCGGGTGCACGGCGGCGCGGTGCCGGCCGGGGCGCTGACCTACGTCGAGACGGCTCTGGGCGAGCGGCACGGCACCCGCAGCGAGCAGAAGCGGAAGATCGCCGCCGCCGCCCTCGACCTGCTCCCGGGCACCGACGGCAGCCTGCTGCTCGACGGCGGCAGCTCGACCGCCGCCCTCGCCGAGCTGCTGCCCCCGGACCGGCGGCTTTTCGTGGCCACGCACTCGGTGCCGATCGCCGCCCGGCTGGGCACGATGGCCGGGCTCTCCCTGTACGTGGTCGGCGGCCGGGTCCGCGGGATCACGCAGTGCGCCGTCGGCGAGCAGGCGATCACGACCCTCGCCGACCTTCGGGTGGACGTCGCCTTCCTCGGCACCAACGGGATCACCGCTGACCACGGGTTCACCACGCCGGACGAGGCCGAGGCGTCGGTCAAGCGCGCCATGACCCGCGCCGGTCAGCGGGTCGCCGTGCTCGCCGACAGCAGCAAGCTGGGCCGTGAGCACCTGGTCCGGTTCGCCGCCCCGGCCGACGTCGACGTGCTGGTCACCGACGACGGCGCCGACCCGGCGCTCGTGGCCCGGCTCGAGGACGCCGGCGTCGAGGTCGTGATCGCGTGAGCGCCGAGAGGCCGCCCACCGGCCGCATCGTCACCCTGACGGCCAACCCGAGCCTGGACCGCACGCTGGCCCTGCCCGGCCCGCTCGAGCGCGGCAGCGTGGCGCGGCTGGCGCCGAGCTCCACCGAGCCGGGTGGGAAGGGCGTCAACGTCGCCCGCGCGGTGGCCGCCGCCGGCGCCGACGTCGTCACCGTGCTGCCGGCCGCCGACGACGACCCGATCGTCGCCGCGCTGCACCGGCTGGGCCTCCCCCTGGCCACGGTGGCGGTCCCGACGCCGGTGCGCACCAACTACACCCTCGCCGAGCCCGACGGCACCACCACCAAGCTCAACGAGCCCGGCGCCCCGCTGGACGAGGCCACCCGCGCCCGCCTGACCGCCGTGCTGCACGAGTCGGCCGCCGGCGCCCGCTGGGTGGCCCTCTCCGGCTCGCTCCCGCCCGGGACCCCCGTCGGCTGGTACGCCGACCTGGTCCGGTCGCTGCGGGACACCGGTGCGCGGATCGCCGTCGACACCTCCGAGGCGCCCTTGCTGGCCCTGCTCGACGCCGGCCCGGACGCCGCGCCCGACCTCCTCAAGCCCAACGCCGAGGAGCTCGCCCAGCTGGCCGGCGCGACGGAGGCGGAGCTGACCGCCGACCGGGACGCCGCACTGGCGGCCGTCAGCACCCTGCACGCGCGCGGCGTGGCCGAGGTGCTGCTGACCCTCGGGGCGGACGGCGCGCTGCTGTCCTGCGCCGAGGGGGTGTGGTCGGCCGTCCCGCCGCGGATCGCCGTCCGCAGCACCGTCGGCGCCGGGGACTGCAGCCTGGCCGGCCACCTGCTGGCCGACCTGGCCGGCGCACCCCCCGCGGAGCGGCTCCGGGCCGCCGTCGCCTACGGAGCCGCCAGTGCATCGCTGCCCGGCTCCGCCGTCCCGACCCCGGCCCAGGTCGATCGGGCCGCCGTCGAGGTCACCGCCCTGGGGGCGCCCGTGGCCCCGACGTCCGCACCGCCCCGCACCGCCGTCCCGGCCGCCGGCCGCGACGTCCGCTGACCCCCTCCCGAGAGGTCCGCCATGCCCGACCTGATCACCCCTGACCTGGTGGCGCTCGACGCCGACCTGGGCACCGACAAGAGCGCGGTCGTCCGCCGCCTGGCCGCCCTGGTGGCCGGCGCGGGGCGCGCGACGAGCGCCGACGGCCTCGCCGGGGACGCCCTGGCCCGCGAGGCCCAGGCCGCCACCGGCCTGCCCGGCGGCATCGCCATCCCGCACTGCCGCTCGGAGGCGGTCACCGAGGCGTCGCTCGCCTTCGCCCGGCTGACTCCGGAGGTCGACTTCGGGGCCCCCGACGGGCCGGCGGACCTCGTCTTCCTCATCGCCGCCCCCGCGCACGGCGACGCCGACCACCTGACCCTGCTCACCGCCCTCGCCCGGGCGCTGGTGCGGCCGGAGTTCGTCGCGTCGCTGCGGGCGGCCGGGTCGGACGACGAGGTCGTCCGCCTGGTGCAGGAGGTCGTCTCCCCGGAGTCCGCGGCCGCGCCCGTCGGGTCCCCCGCCGGTGCGCCGGCGCCCACCCCGGCACCCGCGGTCCAGCCGCAGGCAGCCGCCGCCCGCCGCAGCGTGGTCGTGGTCAGCGCCTGCCCGACCGGCATCGCGCACACCTACATGGCCGCCGACAAGCTCACCGCCGCGGCGGCGGACGCCGGCGTCGACCTGCACGTGGAGACCCAGGGCTCCTCGGGCTCGACGCCGCTGGCCCCGGACGTCATCCGCAACGCCGACGCCGTCATCTTCGCCGTCGACGTGGGCGTCAAGGACCGCGACCGGTTCGCCGGCAAGCCCCTGGTCCAGTCGGGCACCAAGCGGGCGATCAACGAGCCGGACGTGATGATCCGCGAGGCGCTGGCCGCCGCGGACGACCCGAACGCCCGCCGGGTCCCCGGCGCGGGCGCCACGGGTGAGGCGCACGCCGCGTCGTCCTCGGCCGGCGGCCCCAGCTCCGGCGCGGAGATCCGCCGCTGGCTGCTGACCGGCGTCAGCTACATGATCCCGTTCGTCGCGGCCGGCGGCCTGCTCATCGCGCTGGGCTTCCTGTTCGGCGGCTACCAGATCGTCAACCCGAACCCGGACGTCGAGGGCCAGAGCTTCGCGCTCAGCTGGGTGCTCAACAACTCGTTCTTCGACCTGCCGACCGCCGCCCCGCTCGAGGGGCTCAACGACGGGTTCTTCGGGTACCTCGGCGCGGTCTGCACGGTGCTGGGCCAGGCCGCCTTCGGCTTCCTCGTCCCCGCGCTGGCCGGCTACATCGCCTACGCGATCGCCGACCGGCCCGGCATCGTCCCCGGCTTCGTCGTCGGTGCCGTCTCCGTCACCGTGGGCGCCGGCTTCATCGGCGGCCTGGTGGGCGGCATCATCGCCGGCTTCGCCGCGCTGTGGATCAGCCGCTGGAAGCTGCCGCTCGGTGTCCGGGGCCTCCAGCCGGTCGTGATCATCCCGCTGCTCGCGACGCTGATCTCCAGCGGCCTGATGGCCGTCGTCCTCGGCCGGCCCCTGGCCGCCGCGCTGACCGGCCTGGGCAACTGGCTCAACGGCCTGACCGGCACCTCGGCGGCGCTGCTCGGGATCATCCTCGGCCTGATGATGTGCTTCGACCTCGGCGGACCGGTGAACAAGGCGGCCTACGTCTTCGCCACCACCGGGCTGGCCGCCGGCAGCGGCGCCCCGCTGGTGATCATGGCGACCGTCATGGCCGCCGGCATGGTGCCCCCGCTGGCGATGGCGCTGAGCACGGCCGTCCGCCCGAAGCTCTACACCCCGGCCGAGCGGGACAACGGCAAGGCGGCCTGGCTGCTGGGTGCCTCGTTCATCTCCGAGGGCGCCATCCCGTTCGCCGCGGCCGACCCGCTGCGGGTCATCCCGTCGATGATGCTCGGCGGGGCGACGACCGGCGCGATCGTCGCGGCGGCCGGGGTCGAGCTGCGCGCCCCGCACGGCGGCATCTTCGTGTTCTTCGCGATCACCGGGCTGCTGTGGTTCGTGATCGGGATCCTCGCGGGCATGGTCGTCGGCGCCGTCGCGGTGACCGTCGCCAAGACGATCGGCCGCCCGAAGGCCGACGCCGTCCCCGAGGACGCCGTGGACCTGGCGCACGCCCACGTCGCCGCCCCCGTCACCCAGCCGACCCGGGCCTGACCGGGCAGGCTGTGACCACCGATCCCCCGCAGCGAGGAAGAGGACAGATGCCCAGTCAAGTCGTCACCGTCGGCTCGCGGGTCGGGCTGCACGCCCGCCCGGCCGCGCTCATCGCCGAGGCCGTCGGCAAGGCCGGGGTGCCGGTCACCCTGGCGACGGCCGGCGGGAACCCGGTGGACGCCGGCTCGCCGTTGATGATCATGACCCTCGGCGCCAAGAAGGGCACGGAGGTCGTCGTCACCAGTGACGACCAGGCCGTGCTCGACCAGATCGCCGGCATGGTCGCCCAGGACCTCGACGCCGACTGACCGACCGACGACGGCGCCCGCCCCTGCAGCAGGGGGCGGGCGCCGTCACGTGAGGTGCTGGAACGGCGCCCTCGCAGGATCCCGCCGCGAGCGTGCGAGCGGTGGGGGCGAGGGCGTCCTTCAGGGCTGGTCGGGCCGGGGGACCTCACCGCGCCAGGCACCGGTCTCGGTGCCCCGGCTCTCGATGAACTCCTTGAACTTCTTGGCGTCGGCCTTGACCTGCCGGTCGTCGAAGCCGAGGGCCGCGCCGGCCTTCTCGACCAGCCCCTCCGGCTCCCAGTCGATCTGGATCATCACGCGGGTCTTGGCGTCGTCGAGGCGGTGGAAGGTCACCACGCCCGCGTGCTTGGCCTCGCCGCTGGTGCTGGTCCAGGCCACCCGCTCCTCGGGGCGCTGCTCGGTGATCTCCGCGTCGAACTCGCGCTTCACGCCGTCGATGTTGGTGATCCAGTGGGTGCGCGTGTCGTCGAGCTGGGTGATCCGCTCGACCCCGCCCATGAACTGCGGGAAGGTCTCGAACTGCGTCCACTGGTCGTAGGCCACCCGGATCGGGACGTCGACGTCGATGGCTTCCTGCACGCTGGCCACGGGAACTCTCCTCTGTCTCGGGAACTCGGTGGTGCACCGCCTACCCAGCCGACCGGTCCCGAACACGCGTCAGCGCAGGGCGGCCGCCACGCTGCCGCGCACGGGGAGCTCCTCGGACAGCAGCAGCATCTGGCTGAGGTGGTAGGCGTCGGGCTGCCCGTCCCACGTCCCCGAGGTGACCTCGCCGGACGGCGCCAGCTCGTGGTGCCAGCTCCCGGTGACGGGGTCGGCGAACCGCTGCTCGCCGTGGTCGCGCCACCGCCGGACCAGGTCGCGGTAGCGCTGCTCGCCGGTGACCTGGGCGAGCACCGCGGCGGCGGCGATCGCCTCGCAGAGCACCCAGTGCATGCGGGCGCCGACCACCACGCGGTCCGCCCAGTCCAGCGTGTAGGGGAACCCGTCGTGCCCGTCGGCGGCCCAGCCGCGCTCGGCGGCGGCGCCGAACAGGCCGACCGCGTCCTCGAGCAGCCAGTCCGGCGGGTCCGGGGTGACCGCCCGGACGTGCAGGGCGAGGCGGGCCCACTCGAACTGGTGCCCGATCGTCACGCCGTAGGGCCGGAACTGGTGGGCGGGGTCGTCGCGGTTGTACTCGGGCAGCGGCGTCCACCCGGGGGTGAAGTGCTCGGGCAACCGCCAGTCGCCCTCCCGCGCCCAGCCGTGCAGGACCCGCTCCACGGTGCGCAGCGCCTGGGCCCGCAGCTGCGCCGCCCGCGGGTCGTCGCCCAGCGCGTCGGCGGCCGCCAGGGACGCCTCGACGCCGTGCATGTTGGCGTTGACGCCGCGGTAGTCCGACAGCCGCGTCCAGCCGGCGTCCCACTCCTCGACCGCGAGTCCGGCCGCGTCGTCCCAGAACCGGGTCTGCCAGACGTCGAGCGCGGCGTCGAGCAGCGCCCGACCCCTGTCCGCGCCGACCACCGTGGCCGTCGCCCCCGCGAGGACGACGAAGGCGTGCACGTACGCCGACTTGGTGTCGTCCTCGGCCGTCGCGCGCCAGCCGCCGGCGTCGTGGTCGCGCAGCGGCCCGTCGGTCAGCGCCGCGACTCCGTGACGGACCAGTTCCTCCGCACCCGGCCGGCCCAGGAGCTGGGCGAGGCCGAAGACGTGGGTCTTGCGCGCGGTGATGAACGTCATCAGCGGGCGGTCGGCGAACACCTGCCCGTCCGCACCGAGGAAGCCGAACCCGCCCGGCACCGCGGAGCGCTCGGCGAAGTCGAGCAGCCGTGGCAGGTCGGTCATCGCGGACGGCGGGCCGCGACGACGTCCCGGGCCACGCGGGCGGTGGCGGCGCAGAGCACGAGCAGGAGGAGGAGCCGCACGAACCCGGCGCCGATGTTGGCCCCGCCCTCGTCCGACGCCAGGACGGCGGCGTCCAGCAGGGCGAGCACCACGACGGCGGCCAGGACGACGAACCCGGTCCGGCGTTGCCCCCCGTCGCCGTGCGCCGCGAGCAGGACCCCCGCCGCCAGCGCGAACAGGTGGCCGATGACCTGCAGCAGCCACGGCAGCGTCCCCTGATCGAGGCCCGGACGGGAGCCGCTGACCGCGATCGAGGCGCCGGTGAGCACGACGAACAGCACCAGGGCGAGCAGCGGGAGTCGTCGGTCCACGGCAGGTCCTCCGTCGGGCGGGTCGGTCAGAACGCCAGGGCGGTGCCGGGGTCGGCCAGCAGCGCGCCGACGTCGGCGAGGAACCGGCTGCCCAGCTCCCCGTCGATGATGCGGTGGTCGAACGACAGCGCCAGCTGGGTCACCTGCCGCGGCCGGACCTTCCCCTTGTGCACCCACGGCATCTCGCGGACGGCGCCGAACGCCAGGATCGCCGACTCACCCGGGTTGAGGATCGGCGTCCCGGTGTCCACGCCGAACACCCCGACGTTGGTGATCGTGATCGTGCCGCCGGTCATGTCCGCGGGCGCGGTCCGCCCGGCGCGCGCGGTCTCGGTCAGCTCGGCCAGCGCACCGGCCAGCTCGGCCAGCGACAGCCGGTCGGCGTCCTTGACGTTGGGGACCACCAGTCCGCGCGGCGTGGCCGCGGCGATGCCGAGGTTCACCTGCCCGTGGACGACGATCTCCTGCGCGGCCTCGTCCCAGGAGCTGTTGACCATCGGGTGCCGGCGGACCGCGAGCAGCAGCGCCTTGGCCACGAAGAGCAGCGGGCTCACCTTGACGCCGGCGAACTCGGGCCGGGCCGCGAGCCGGGTGCGCAGCTTCATCATCCGCGTCACGTCGATGGTGAGGAACTCGGTGACGTGCGGCGCGGTGAACGCGCTGGCCACCATCGCCGCGGCGGTGTGCTTGCGGACCCCCTTGATCGGGATGCGCTGGACCTCCCCCGCGGCGACCGGCGCGAGCGGCTGCGGCACCGGCACCGGTTCCGCGGCGGTGACGCGCCCGGCGGCGGCCTCGACGTCGGCGCGGGTGATGACCCCGCCGGCGCCGCTGCCGGTCAGCGCGGCCAGGTCCACGCCGAGGTCCTTGGCCAGCTTGCGCACCGGCGGCTTGGCCAGCGGCCGCGGCCGCCCCTGCCCGGGCCGGGCGACGAGCGCGGTCGCCGCGTCCTCGGCCAGCGCGTGGGCCTCCGCCTGCCGCCCGACCTCCAGGCCCCCGTGCCGCACGGGCTTGGTGGTCGCGTCCGGTGCGGTGGTGAGCAGCGGCGGGTGGTCGGTCCCGCCGGAGCCGTAGTCGGCCCCGGGCAGCTGGGCGGGTGCGGGGTGCGCGTGGACGGCGCGGCGCGGGCGGCGGCGGGCCTCCGTGGTGCGCGGCCCGTAGCCGACGAGCACCGCCGTCCGGCCGCCGGGAGCCGCTCCGCCGATCAGCCCGGCCTGGACCTCCGCGCCCGCGCCGTCGCCGTCGGGGGCCGGCGCCGAACCGCCGATGTCGATCGTGATGATCGGCGACCCGACGTCGACGGTGGCCCCGGCGTCGTGCAGCAGCGCGGTGACCGTGCCGGCCCACGGCGAGGGAAGCTCGACGGCGGCCTTGGCCGTCTCCACCTCGCACAGCGGCTGGTTGACCGTGACCGTGTCGCCGACGGCGACCAGCCACTGCAGGATCTCGCCCTCGGTCAGCCCCTCGCCGACGTCGGGCAGCTTGAACTGCCGCAGCTCGCCCATCCTCAGAAGCCCATCGCGCGGTCGACGGCGTCCAGCACCCGGTCGAGGTCGGGCAGGTACTCCTCCTCGAGCTTCGCCGGCGGATACGGGGTGTCGTAGCCGCCCACCCGCAGCACCGGCGCCTCCAGCGAGTGGAAGCAGGTCTCGGTGACCCGTGCGGCGATCTCCGCGCCGAGGCCCAGCGTCAGCGGCGCCTCGTGCACGACGACGCAGCGGCCGGTGCGGCGCACGCTGTCGTACACCGGGTCGAGGTCGAGGGGGGAGAGGGCGCGCAGGTCGACGACCTCGAGGGAACGGCCCTCCTCGGCCGCGGCCTCGGCCGCCTGCAGCGCGGTCTTCACCATGGGGCCGTAGGCCAGGACGGTGACGTCGTCCCCGCCGCGGACCACCCGGGAGGCGAACAGCGGCTCCGGGGTGGCGTCGGGGTCGACCTCCGCCTTCTCCCAGTACCGGCGCTTGGGCTCGAGGAACACGATCGGGTCGGGGTGGGCGATCGCCTGCTGGATGCCCCAGTAGGCGTCGACCGGGTTGCTGACCGCGACGACCTTGAGGCCGGGGGTGTGCCCGAAGTAGGCCTCGGGGCTCTCGCTGTGGTGCTCCACGGCGCCGATACCCCCGCCGAACGGGATGCGGATGACGATCGGCATCGCCAGCCTCCCGCGGGACCGGGCGTGGATCTTGGCGACCTGCGTGACGATCTGGTTGTAGGCGGGGAAGACGAAGCCGTCGAACTGGATCTCGCAGACCGGCCGGTAGCCGCGCATCGCCAGGCCGACGGCGGTGCCGAGGATCCCGGCCTCGGCCAGCGGGGTGTCGACGACGCGGTCCTCGCCGAAGTCCTTCTGCAGGCCGTCGGTGATGCGGAAGACGCCGCCGAGGCGGCCGATGTCCTCGCCCATCAGCACGACCTTGGCGTCGTCCTCCATCGCCTTGCGCAGGCCGAGGTTGAGTGCCTTGCCGATGGTGAGCGTCTGGGCGGTCACCGGTGGCCTCCCTCGAAGCTCGCCTGGTACGCCTCGAACCCGGCCTGCTGGGCGGCCAGGTGCGGGGTCTGCTCGGCGTAGACCCGGTCGAAGATCGCCGACCCCGGCGGGTCCGGCATCTCGACCGTGCCGCTGCGGATGCGCGCGGCGAGCTCGTCGGACTCCGCCTCGACCCCGTCGAAGAACGCGGAGTCGGCGACGCCGGTGCGCGCCAGGTGGGCCTTGAGCCGGGCGATGGGGTCGCGCAGCTTCCACTCCTCCAGCTCGCTGGCCAGCCGGTAGCGCGTCGGGTCGTCGGAGGTGGTGTGCGCGCCCATCCGGTAGGTGAAGGCCTCGATGAACGTCGGGCCCTGCCCCTCGCGGGCGGCGGCGAGGGCGGCCCGCGTGACCGCGAGGACGGCGAGGACGTCGTTGCCGTCGACGCGGACGCCGGGGAAGCCGAAGCCCGCAGCGCGCTGGTACAGCGGCACCCGCGACTGGCGCTCGAGCGGCACGCTGATCGCGTACTGGTTGTTCTGGCAGAAGAAGACGACGGGTGCGGAGAAGCTCGCCGCCCAGATCATCGCCTCGTTGACCTCGCCCTGGCTGGTCGCGCCGTCGCCGAGGAAGGCCAGCGCGGCGGACTCGGCGCCGTCGCGCTGCAGCCCCATCGCGTAGCCGGTGGCGTGCAGGCACTGGGCCCCGATGACGACGGTGTAGAGGTTGAAGCCGGTGGCCACCGGGTCCCAGCCGCCGTTGTCCACGCCGCGGAACAGGCTGATGACGTGCAGCGGGTCGACGCCGCGGGTCCACGCGACGCCGTGCTCCCGGTAGGTCGGGAACGCGGTGTCACCGGGCCGCATCGCGCGGCCGGCGCCGATCTGGGCGGCCTCCTGCCCCAGCAGCGAGGCCCAGATGCCCAGCTCGCCCTGGCGCTGCAGGGCGGTGGCCTCGACGTCCCACCGGCGGACCAGGACGAGGTCGCGGTACAGGCCGCGGAGTTCGTCGTCGGAGAGCTCGATCGAGTACTCGGGGTGCTCGACGAGCTCGCCCTCGGGTGTCAGGAGCTGGACGAGGTCGGGCTGTTGCGGGAGGTGGGGTGCCCCGGCCCCGGGTACGGGGTCGACCACCTCGGTGGTTCCGCTCGACAGGCTCACGGCTCACTCCTCCGTCGGCCGCTCGGGCCGGGGTCGCCGGCGCCAGGCGGTGCTGGACGTCTCGTGGCACCGGGGTGTGGCGCCACTCACACATCGTGGCACGCCCCCCGCCCGACCGAGAAGATCACCGCTCCTGCGGGATGCGCAAGGGGGATCCCATCAGGTGCGCAGAATGCTCGGTACTAGGACGTCCACGCATGTCAGACTGAGCACCGTGCCGGCCGTTGACGCCACCGACGCGCGCCTCCTGCAGGCGCTGTCCGAGGACCCCCGAGCGACCGTGATGGCACTGTCCCAGAAGCTGGGGCTGGCCCGGAACACGGTGCAGGCGCGCCTCACCCGGCTCGAGGGCAGCGGCACGCTGGCGCCCTTCGAGGCCCGCGTCCGCCCCGAGGCCCTCGGCTACCGGTTGTCGGCCTACGTGACGGTGCAGGTGGTGCAGCGCAGCCTGGCGGACGTCGGCGATGCGCTCGCCCACATCCCGGAGGTGCTGGAGGTGACCGCACTCTCCGGGGTCGCAGACCTCTTGGTGCGGGTCGTGGCGACCGACGCCGACGACCTGTGGCGGATCACCGAGCGCGTGCTGGCCATCCCCGGGGTGCAGCGCACCGACACCGCACTGGCGCTGCGCCGGCTGGTCGACCACCGGATCGCTCCGCTGCTCGAGCGCGCCGCCGGCCCGGACGGGGCCTGACGAGGGCGGGTACTCACCGTTGTCCCAGCGCGACTGCCAAGGGGGCGGCTGGGACTGTGGACAGCCGCCTGACCTGGGGATTCGCGTAGTGGACGGCGCCTGATCGCGGTACTATTCGAGCACGTGATCGAAGCTGCCGGGAGGTGTCGTGGACGGGTTGTCGTCGGTGCTCGACACGCTCGCGGGCGGTGACCTGGCCGGGTTGGGCGACGGGGAGCTGCTGGACCGGATCGCGGCGCTGGTCGCCGCGCGGAACCGGATCGAGGCGGAGCTGGCCCGCACGGTGCGGGCCGCGGACGTCCGGCGGGCCGCGGAGCACGACGGGCTGACGACGATGCGCTCCTGGCTGCGCGGGCACGCCCGGTTGTCCGCGGCCGAGGCCGGCCGGGTGGTG
>NZ_JAQISV010000044.1:0-59404 GCF_048569675.1 Geodermatophilus sp. CPCC 206100 | reverse complement strand
GCGGCGGCTCCGCGCCCGCGGCGGATCCGGCGGGCCCGGCGCAGCGCGTCGGCCACGGCCGCGTCGGCGTCCCGGCGCCAGCCCGGCGGCGGGGCGGGGGCGGACGGCGGGCGGTCGAGGGACTCCAGCACCTGCCCGCGGCCGGCCGCGTCCTCCAGGGCCGCCGCCGCGGTCGCGCGCGGATCGGCCCGGCCCCAGCGCAGCCGGGTGCGGGTGAGGGCGACCTGGACGGCCTCCTCGGCGCGGTCGGCGTCCCCGGTCAGCTCCAGCGCGGTCCGCAGCAGGCCCGGCCGCTCGGCGGCGGCGAACCGGCGGAACGCCGCGTCGACGTCCTCGCTCATGTCGGTCCTCCGCGGGGGCTGGGCTGTGCTGGCTCCCTCAGTCTCCCGCCCGCACGGGGACCGGCGGGAACGCGGCCTCGAGGCGGGCGGCCCGCTCGGCGGCGCGGTCCCGGAACTCGCCGTGGGTGACCAGGTAGAGCTCGTTGGCGCGGACCGCCTCGACGACGCTCGCGCCGACCTCCTCCGGCTCGATGAAGCGCAGCCGGCCGGTCGCGGCGAGGTCGACGTCGGCGAGGCCGGTCGCCGCGGTCCCCGGCCGGGTGCGCAGGCTGTTCTTGATGTTGCTGTGCACCGCGCCGGGCAGCAGCGCGGTGACCCCGACCCGGGAGCCGGCCGCGGCCAGCTCCGCCGCCAGTACCTCGCTGAGCCCCAGCACGGCGGCCTTGCTGGCCACGTACGGGGCGACGTCCGGCGGCGTCACCAGCACCGACAGGGAGGACGTGTTGACCACGTGCCCCCAGTCGGGGTTGCGCTCCAGCACCGGGAGGAACGCCTGGATGCCGTGGACCACCCCGTAGAGGTTGACGTCGAGCACCCACCGCCAGTCGTCGAGGGAGAGGCGGGCCACCGAGCCGAACGGCCCGACGCCGGCGTTGTTGCACACGACGTGCACCTCGCCGTACTCGGCCACGGCGCGGTCGGCGAGGGCGGCGACGCTGTCGGGGTCGGTCACGTCGGTGCGGACGCCGAGCACGCCCAGCTCGCGGGCCGTGGCGGCCAGCGCGTCCGCGTCGACGTCGGCGATCACGACGTGCGCCCCGGCGTCGAGGAAGGCCCGGGCCAGGCCGCGGCCGATGCCGGAGGCGCCTCCGGTCACCACGGCCGTGGTGCCGGGGAAGTGCACGGTGCGGGTCACGCGTCTCCTCGGGATGGGTGCCGTCCGGGCGGACGGCGGTCAGGTCAGCTGGTAGCGCTTGAGCTTGCGGTAGACGGTGGCCCGCGAGATGCCCAGCCGCCGGGCGACCGCGGTCCGGTCGCCGCCGGTCGCCCGCAGCGCCGCGAGCAGCGCCTGGCGTTCCAGCCGCTCCATCTCGCCCAGCGCCCGGCCGGCCGCCGCGCCGCGGTGGTGGGCGGGCAGGTCGTCGAGCCCGATCTCCGCGCCGGTGGCGCGCAGCCGGGCGGTCGCCAGCACCTGCAGCAGCTGGCGCACGTTGCCCGGCCAGTCGCCGGCCGCGAGCGCCGCCTCCGCGCGGGGGGCGAGGGCGGCGGGGCCGCCGTCCCGCCCGGCGAGGGCGGCCAGCAGGTCACGGCACAGCTCGGGCACGGTGCCGCGCCGCTCGCGCAGCGGGAGCACGGCGAGCACGCCGGGCAGGGCCTCCCGGACGGCGAGGGGGACGTCGCCGGGCTCGCCGGCCGCGGTGCCGACGACGGGGCTCTGGGCACCGGCGAGCAGGTCGGCCACGGGGCGGACCAGCTCGGCGGGCAGGTCCGGCAGGGCGGCCAGCAGCACCGGGGCCCCGCCGCGGACGGCGCCGGCCAGCGTGCCCAGCCACTCCCGCGGGTCCAGCGGCGCGAGGGCGCACTCCAGCTCGACCGGCTCGCCGCCGGCGGCGCGCAGGGCGGCGCGGGCGGCGTGCCGCTTGCCGGTGCCGCGCTCGCCGGTGAGCAGGACGGGGGTGCCGCCGGCCAGCGCACGGGCCAGCTGGGCGCCGACGTCCGCGCGGGCGGGTTCCGGCGGAGCCGACCGCGGGCGCGGCTCGACCGGCTCGACGACGAGGACGGCGGCGTACTCCCCGCGCGGCTGCTCGACCGGCGTCACCGTGATCGTCACCGCCACGCCGGAGCTGAGCCGCCGGCGGACCGTGCGGCCGCTGCCGGCCTCCTCGGCGATCCGCCGGAGCAGCTCCTCGTCGGCCTCGTGCACCAGTTCACGCGCCCGGGTGCCGACGACGCACAGCTGGGAGGTGACGCCGACGACCGCGCCGCGCGACCGGCGCGCCACCTGTGAGAACGCCTCGAAGAACTCGCGCTCGCCGTCGCTGCGGCTGGCCAGCAGCTGCGCCTCGATCGACCGGCCCAGCTCGACCACCAGGGGCAGTACCGCGGGCGAGGCGTACTCCCGCCGCGAGTGCACGCCCAGCGTGCCGACGTAGCGCCGGGTGGCCGGGTCGCGGATCACCACGCCGGTGGTGGTGAGCCCCTCGCTGTCGGTGCGCAGGTGCTCGGTGCCCGAGACCAGGAACGGCCGCTGCTCCTCGTGCGCGCACCCCAGGCCGTTGGTGCCGATGAGGTCCTCGGCGAAGCAGGTGCCCGGGGGCAGGTGCATCTCGAGCAGCCGCCCCGGCGGCGGCTGGTCGCCGACGACGGTGGTCAGCAGCCGGCAGGCGCGGTCGGTGAGGAAGCCCCAGGAGCCGAGGTCGGAGACCTGGTCGTGCAGCCGGTCCATGATCGGCTGCGCGACGGCCGCCAGCCGGGTGCCGGACGCGGGCCGGTCGTCGACCGGGAACCGCGTGGCCGCCGGGTCGACCCCGGCCAGCAGGGAGCGCCGCCACGACCGGACGATCTCCGGGCGCACCCCGGGGGCCGCGGCCGGGTCGACGGTGAACGGGTCGGCGGCCAGCACG
Organism: Geodermatophilus sp. CPCC 206100; assembly: GCF_048569675.1. Lineage (NCBI taxonomy): Bacteria > Bacillati > Actinomycetota > Actinomycetes > Geodermatophilales > Geodermatophilaceae > Geodermatophilus > Geodermatophilus sp. CPCC 206100. The sequence continues at coordinate 56,499 of NZ_JAQISV010000044.1, read as the reverse complement.
CGCTCCTTGGCCGCGCGGACGGCGTCCCACTCCGCGGCGGTCCGCGGCACGCGCGGACCCCCGGCCGGAGGGGACGCCGCCGTCACGCCGTCACGCCGTCACGCCGCCACGCTGACCGGGGTGCCGCGCAGGGACCGGGCCGCGGGCAGCACCTCGCGGGCGAACAGCTCCAGGCTGGCCCGCGCCTGGTCGTAGGGCATCCCGCCGAAGCACGGCGCCACGACCAGCTCGAAGTCGCCCAGCACGTCGCGGATGGCCTCGATCTGGCCCAGGATCCGCTCCGGGTCGCCCCACAGCGCGGTGGCGGCGTAGTCGTCGGCCGCCTTCTCCAGGCCGATCTCGCGCAGGTGGGCCGCGGTGGCCGCGTACCGCTCGTGTCCCTTGGTGGTCGCGAAGTGCTCGCCGGCCATCTCGTAGTGGTCGACGTTGGACATGAAGAACCGGTTGACGTACTCGAAGTGGCGCTCGCGGGCCAGCGCGTCGTCCTCGTGGCAGTACATGTTGACGTTGAGCGAGATGGGCGGGGCCACCCGGCCGTGCTCGGCCTCGAACAGCTCCCGGTAGCGGGTGAAGCCCGGCATGAGGTCGGGCACCGGCCGCACGATGAACGACATCATCTGCGCCTCCAGCCGCGCCGCCATGACCAGCGAGTCCGGCGAGCCGGCGACGACGTAGCGGCGGCCGCGGAAGCCGCCGCGGGGCCGGGGCCGCAGCTCGGCGCGGGGCTGGGGGTAGTAGGGGCCGGCGCCCTCGATGACGCCGGTCTCCAGCGCCTCGAAGATCATCGGCGCGGCCTCGTCGAAGCGGTCGCGGGTCTCGTCCAGCGTGACGCGGAAGGGGACGTACTCGCGGCGCGAGAGGCCGCGGCCCAGGCCGAGCAGTAGCCGGCCGCCGGAGATGGTGTCGAGCATGAGCGCCTTCTCGGCTACCCGGAGGGGGTCGTTCCACGGCACGATCACCGCTCCCGTGCCCAGCTTGACCTGCCGGGTGCGGCCGGCCAGGTGGGCCAGCAGGAGCAGGTTGTCCGGGCAGAGGGAGTAGTCCTCGAAGTGGTGCTCGACGGCCCAGACGCTGTCGTAGCCGAGCTCGTCGGCGCGGACGGCGAGGTCGATCTCCCCGGCGTACATCTCCTCGTCGGTGAGCCCGGGGTCGAGCTTCCCGAAGCCGAGGTTGATCCCGATGCTGAGCTCCACTGCGCCTCCTGGCCGTTCCGGGTGTGACCGGCGTCCACCCGCCGCAGGGGACGCTAGGCGACACCGGGGGGCCCGGCGTCTCAGTTTGAGACGCCGGCCTCCCAGAGGACACCGGGGTTCATGATCCCGAGCGGGTCCACCGCCGCCCGGACCCGCCGGGTCAGGTCGAGGACGTCGGCGCCCACCTGCTCGGCCAGGACGTGCCGCTTGGCGCGGCCGACCCCGTGCTCGCCGGTGACGGTTCCGCCGGCCGCGATCGCGGCCCGCAGGACGGCGGTGAAGGCCGCGTCCGCCCGCCGCCGGGACGCCGCGTCGCCGGCGGTGTAGAGGATCGCCGGGTGCAGGTTCCCGTCGCCGGCGTGGGCGAAGACGGGGATCTCCACGCCGTGCGCGGCGGCGATGGCCTGGATCTCGGCCAGGACGTCGGGCAGCCGGTCGACCGGCACGCAGACGTCCTCGGGGAGCAGCGGCCCGCGGGCGTCGAGGGCGGGGCCGGTCGCCCGCCGCGCCTCGAGGAACGCGTCGCCCTCGGCTGGGTCGTCGGTGGCCAGGACCTCGCGGGCACCGGCGGCCCGGCAGCACTCGGCCATGTGCTCGGCGTCCGCGGCGCGGGCGGGACCCGGCGCGTCGGACTGGGCGATGAGCAGCGCGCCGGCGGTGCGGTCCAGGCCCATCGGGCGGAAGTCCTCCACGGCGTTGACCGCGGCCCGGTCGAGCAGCTCCACCATCGATGGCCGCAGGCGGGCGCCGATGGCCACGACGGCCCGCCCGGCGTCCTCCGGGGTGTCGAACCAGGCGACGACCGTGGCGGCCGGCTCCTGCGCCGGCACCAGCCGCAGGACCACCCGCGTGACGATTCCGAGGGTGCCCTCGCTGCCCACGAACAGCCGCAGCAGCGGCAGCCCCGCGACGTCCTTCACCGTGCGACCGCCGAGGGTGACCAGCCGCCCGTCGGGCAGGACGACGTCCAGCCCCAGCACGTAGTCGGACGTGACGCCGTACTTCACGCAGCAGATGCCGCCCGCGTCGGTCGCCACGTTGCCGCCGATCGAGGAGATGCGGAACGAGCCGGGGTCCGGCGGGTACCACAGGCCATGCGCCGCGGCCGCCTCCTTCACCGCCGAGTTCAGGGCCCCCGGCTCGGCGACCGCGGTGCGGGTGCCGCGGTCCACCTCGATCGCGGTCATCCGCTCGGTGCTCACCACCACGCAGCCGTCGACCGCGGTCGCGCCGCCGGCCAGGCCGGTGCCGGCGCCGCGCGGCACCACCGGCACCCGGTGCGCGCTCGCCCAGCGCAGCGCGACCTGCACGTGGGCGGCGGACTCGGCCCGGACGGCGGCGACGGGCTGCCCCGCCTCGGCGGCGCGGGTCCAGTCGTGCCGGTAGCGGTCCAGGCGCGCGGCGTCGGTGACGACGACGCCCTCCGGCAGGGCGTCGGTGAGCTCGCGGAGGGCGGCGTCGTCCATGTGCCCAGCCAACCACCGGCCGGCCGGCGGGACAGCTCCGATGCGGGCGACTACGCCGCGCGACGCCGCGCGCCCGCCCCGCGGGTTTCCCGATACCGGCCGGTTCCGGCGGCTCCGCAACGCCCCCTAGCGTGCGCGTCGGCCATCGCACTCGGGAGGGGAGTTCCATGGGGACGCTGCGCAGGTGTGCCGTGGGGACCACGGCGTTCGCACTGGTCGTCGCTCCGGCGGCCGTCGCCCAGGCCGGCGGCGAACACGACGGGGGCGGTGGCGTCGTCGAGGTCGCGGCCGGCCTGTCGGGGCCGCGGGGGCTCGCCGACCACGAGGAAGGCGGGCTGCTCGTCGCCGAGTCCGAGACCTCGGAGGTGTCGTCGGTCGACCCGTGGACCGGGGACGTGCAGACCGTGATCCGCGACGTGCAGAACGTGCAGGGGGTCGACTACCGGGACGGGCTCGTCTTCGTCGCCGTCGGGTCCGCGGAGCCCGAGCCGGGTGCGGCTCCGCCGCCGGAGCCGCCGGGGGTCGGCGAGGGCGGGCCCGGACTCCTCGTGTTCGACACCGACGGGCGCGAGCTGCACGAGGTCGACACGCTCGCCTACGAGCTGGCGCGCAACCCCGACGGGCAGGTCCAGTTCGTCGAGGGAGCGCCGGTGGACGCGCTGTCCAACCCGTTCGCGGTCCTCGCCCAGCGCCACCGGGTGCTGATCGCCGACGCCGGCGGCAACGCCGTCCTGGCGGTGGACACGGACGACGGGGAGGTGAGCACGTTCTTCGTGCCACCGACGGTCACCGACGTCGAGGGCTGCGAGAACGCCAACCCGGGCACCCAGGGCTGCGACCCGGTGCCGACGGGCGTCGTCGAGGGGCCCGACGGGCTGATCTACGTGAGCACGCTGGGTGCCGAGGTGCCGGGCGCCGCGCGGGTCTACGTCCTGAGCCCCCGCGGCGACGTGGTGCACGTGATCCCCGGCCTGCACGCCGCCACCGGCGTCGAGGTGGACCGGCGCGGGAACGTCTACGTCTCCGAGCTGATCGAGGGCGCCCCCGAGACCGAGGTGCCACCGCCGGGCTTCGACCTGTCCACCGTGGGCCAGGTCGTGCGCATCGCGCCCGACGGGGACCGCAGCTACGCGCAGGTGCCGCTGCCCACCGGCCTGGCCATCCAGGACGGCGAGCTGTACGCCTCGGCGTGGAGCCTGCCGCTGGACCCGGCCCAGGCCGGCCGGGTGGTCCGCATCGGGGACGACGCCTTCACCGGCTGACCGCTCCCGCTCCCGCACAGGGGGCGCCGGCCCGCGGGCCGGCGCCCCCGTCGCGTGCGGGCCGGGGCCGGCGCGCCGCTACGCTCCCCGGGTGCCGGGCAAGCCGCTGCCGGACGTGATCGCGCCCGGGCTCGACGTGCTGTTCTGCGGGATCAACCCGTCGCTCACCTCGGCGGCGCGCGGGCACCACTTCGCCCGGCCCGGCAACCGGTTCTGGCCGGCGCTGCACCGGGCCGGCCTCACCCCGCGGCTGCTGACCCCGGACGAGGACCGCGAGCTGCTCGCCTCCGGGCTCGGGGTGACCAACCTCGTCGACCGGCCCACCCGGACGGCGGCGGAGCTCTCGCCCGACGAGCTCCGCGACGGCGCGGTCGCGCTCGCCGCCCTGGTCGCCCGGTACCGGCCTGCGGTGCTCGCCGTCCTGGGGGTGACGGCCTGGCGGCAGGCCACCGGCCGGCCGCGAGCGGCGCTCGGGCGGCAGGAGGAGCGGGTCGGGGGAGCGGTGACCTGGGTGGTCCCCAACCCCAGCGGCCTCAACGCCCACCACCAGCTGCCCGACCTCGCCCGGCTCTACCGGCAGCTGCGGCCGGGCTGAGCCGAGCGGCCGCTCCCGGTCAGGCGGGGGCCGGTGCCGGCCGGCGGCGCAGCGGGCCGGCCACGGCGTAGGTGCCCTCCTCCGCCGTCAGGGTGGCGCCGGGCAGCAGCCGCCGGACCAGCCCGACCACGCGGTCGTTGTCGGCCTGCACCGAGGCGGTGACCGTGGTGACGCCGCGGCGGGCGGCGAGCTCGCCGAGCTCGCGCAGCAGCTGGCGGCCGACCCCCACGCCCTGCCAGCCGTCCTCCACGACGACGGCGACCTCGGCGGTGGCCGGGTCCCCGGGCGTCCGGTCGTACCGGGCCACGCCGACGACCTCGCCGCCCACCACCGCGACCAGTGCCTCGCGCCGGTCGTGGTCGACGCTGACCAGGTGGGGGAGCGCGCCGGCCGGGGGCTCCCGCAGCGGGGCGTGGAAGCGGCGGTACACCGTCTCCCGGGACAGCCGGCTCCACAGCCGGCAGAACAGCGGCCCGTCGTCCGGGCGGACCGGTCGGGTGGGGACCCCGATCTCCATTGCCGACCTCCTGGGTTCGAGATGTGAACCCTCCACCCCCCTGCATCGGTTCGTCAAGCGAACCCAGAAAGTTAGACTGGCGTGGTGAGCGAAGCCCTGTGGGACCGGTCGCGGTGCTCGGTCGCCGGCACGCTGGCCGTGGTGGGGGAGAAGTGGAGCCTGCTGGTGCTGCGGGAGGCGTTCCTCGGGGTGCGCCGCTTCGCCGACCTCCAGCGGGTGCTCGGGGCGCCGAAGGCGGTGCTGACCGACCGGCTCCACACCCTGGTCGACCACGGGATCCTGCGTCGGGTGCCCTACCAGGCGGAGGGGGCGCGGCAGCGGCACGAGTACCGGCTGACCGAGAAGGGCCTCGACCTGTACCCGACGCTGGTGGCCCTCATGCAGTGGGGCGACCGCCACCTGGCCGGCCCCGGCGACGTGCCGCTGGAGCTGCGGCACCGCGACTGCGGCGAGCCGGTGCACCTCGCGCTGGTCTGCGCGGCGGGGCACGAGCTGGCCGGCGCCCGGGAGGTCCGCCCCGTGTCGCGGGGCTGACCGGTCGTTCCCGCTGGCGGAAGGCGGCGTGCCCGGCGCCCGCGGGCCCGGACACACTGGCCGCCATGCCGGTCCCGGGGGCCTCGAGCCGCCTGTCCACCCTGTCGCTGCCCCACACCACCGTCGACTCGGTGGTCGACGACCCGGGGGACGACACCACCCCGGCGTCCTGCCGCGTGCAGCTCACCGTCACCCACCCGCCGGCCGGGGACCGGGTCACCGTCTGGGTGCACCTGCCGGCGGAGACGTGGAACGGCCGCCTCCAGGCCCGCGGCGGCGGCGGCTTCCTCGGCGGCTCGCCGGACTCCCTGCTCGAGCCGCTGCGGAACGGGTACGCCTGCGCGGCCACCGACGCGGGGCACCCGGGCCCCTCCGCCGACTTCGCCCTCGACGCCCGCGGCCGGCTGGACTGGCAGGCGATCCGCGACTTCGGCCACGTCGGCGTCCACGACATGACGGTCGCCGCCAAGGCGGTGGTCACCGCCTACTACGGGCAGCCGCCGGCCTTCTCCTACTTCCACGGCTGCTCGACCGGTGGCCGGCAGGGGCTGATGGCGGCTCAGCGCCACCCGGCCGACTACGACGGCGTCCTCTCCGGGGCGCCGGCGATCAACTTCCCGAAGATGCAGGTGGGCCAGATCTGGGGCCAGCTGGTGATGCTGGAGCGGCGCAACCCCGTCTCCGCCGCGAAGTTCGAGGCGGCGCTGGCCGCGATCGTCGAGGCGCACGACCTGGTGGGCGACGGCGTGCGGGACGGCGTCATCGGCGACCCGCTGGCCGTCGACCCCGACCTGGGCGCCCTGGTCGGGCTGCCCACGCCGGACGGCCCGCTGACCGAGACCGACGTCGAGGTCCTCCGGCTGATCGGCCAGGGCCCACGGCGGCGGGACGGCAGCTTCCTCTGGTACGGCCTGGCGCCGGGCGTGCCGTACGCCGGCCTGCACGACACCGCGGTCGTCGACGGCGAGCTCGTCGGGCAGCCGTTCGTCTTCGACCTGTGGTGGATCGGCCTGTTCCTCGAGCAGGACCCCGCCTGGGACTGGCGCACGCTGACCCGCGAGTCGTTCGAGGCCCTGTTCGACCGCTCGGTGGAGATGTACTCCGCCGTGCTGGCCGCCGACGACCCCGACCTCTCGGCGTTCGCCGACCGCGGCGGCAGGGCCCTGGTCTGGCACGGCGCGGCCGACTTCGGCATCCCCTTCCAGGGCACCGTCGACTACTACGAGCGGGTCCGGGCCCGGCTGGGCGCCGAGCGCACCGACGAGTTCCTGCGGCTGTTCCTCGCGCCCGGGGTCGGGCACTGCGGTGGCGGGGGAGGGCCGCAGCCCACCGGGCAGTTCGAGGCCCTGGTCGCCTGGGTGGAGCACGGGACGGCGCCGGAGGAGCTGCTCGCGGTGGGCACCGGAGCCGACGGCGCGGTCCGGCAGACCCGCCCGCTGTACGCCTACCCCGGGGTGGCGCGCTGGACCGGCGAGGGCGACCCCGCCGACGCCGCCGCCTTCACCCGCGCCGAGGGCACCCGGCTGGTCCCGCCCGCCCGCTGACCCGCTCAGTCCACCCCGGCCGCCCGGAGACCGGCGGTGACCGCCGCCGCGGCGAGGACGGCGACCAGCACGTGCGCCCGCCGCCACAGCAGCAGCCCGGCGGTGGCCACCCCGGCGGTGTCGGCGCCGACGTGCAGCTCACCACCGTCGGCCAGGGCCGAGGTGACGACCAGTGCGGCCAGCAGCGCCGAGGAGAGCAGCAGGACCACCCGCACCGCCGCCGGCGGCAGCTCGCGGCCCCCGGTCGCCGCGGGGCCGAGGCCGCGGGTCAGCGCGGTGGTCACCACGCACAGCCCGACCAGCGCCCACCACCCGCCGGCGCTCACCGCGGTGCCCGCAGTCCGGCCAGCGCGGCCGCGGCGGCGACGAGCACCGGGAGACCCGGCGGCGCCACAGGCACCAGCGCGAGGGCCAGCGCCGCACCGGCCAGCGCGACGGCCAGCCGCAGCCGGTCGCGGACCTCGGCGACCAGGAGCGCCAGGAAGAACGCCGGGAAGACCGCGTCCAGCCCGAGCGCGCGGACGTCGAGCTCGGGCACCGCGACCCCGACCCCGGTGCCGAGGACCCACAGCACGTACTGGATCGCGGAGTGGCCGAACAGGTACTCGCGGTCGTAGCCGCCGTCGCCGCGCGCGGCCATCGCCCACGACGCGTCGACCGTGGCCTGCCCCTCCACGGCCCGCCGCAGCCGCCCGCCCCGCAGGGAGGGCCCCAGCGCCAGCCCCATCGGCAGGAACCGCGAGCTGACCAGCGTCGCGGCGCCGACGGCGGCGCCCACCCCGCCCCCGGCGCCGACGATCCCGAGCGCGGCGAACTGGCCCGAGCCGGAGTACACGAGCACCGACATGACGACCACGGCGAGCGTCGGCATCCCGGCGTCGGTGGCCACCACGCCGAACGACGCGGCCAGCACGAACGTCGCCGCGCCGAAGGGGGCTCCGTCCCGCACGCCGTCCCGCCAGCTCCGGCGCGGCTCCGCGCTGTCGTCCACGCACCCTCCCGGTCCCGCGACCCCCGCCGGCCCCTCGCTCGGGCGGCGCTGCCGGGGACGACCCTGCCAGGAGCCGGGAGGCGGGGCAGCGGGCATCCCCCCGCGGCGGACCGCCCGGCCGGACCCGCCACGTTCGGCGGCGGGTCGCCGCGTCCCCTAGCGTCCCGGGACGTGGGCACGCGGGTGGTCGTGGTGGGCGGGGACGCCGCCGGGGGGAGCGCCGCCTCCCAGGCACGCAAGCGGCAGCCGGGGCTCGACGTCGTCGTGTTCGAGCGGGGCCGGGCGACCTCGTACTCGGCCTGCGGCATCCCCTACTGGATCAGCGGGGCGGTCGAGTCGGAGGCGGCCCTGATCGCCCGCACGCCCGAACAGCACCGGGCTGCCGGCATCGACGTCCGGATGCGCACCGAGGTCGTCGGCATCGACCTGGACCGGCGGGTGGTGCACTGGCACGACCTCGAGGGCGGGGGCACCGGGATCGAGCCCTTCGACGAGCTGGTCTACGCCACCGGCAGCGTGCCCATGCGCCCGCCGGTGCCGGGCATCGACGCCACCGGCGTCTACGGGGTGCAGGTCCTGGACGACGGCGTCGCGCTGCGGGCCGAGTTGGACAGCGGGCGCGTGCGGCGGGTGGTCGTGGTGGGCGGCGGCTACATCGGGCTGGAGATCGCCGAGGCCTGCCGGGTGCGCGGGCTGGCGGTCACCGTCGTCGACCGCTCGGCGACGCCGGTGGGCACCTTCGACGGCGACGTCGGCGAGTTCATCTCCGAGGCGGTGCGGGCCGAGGGCATCGAGCTGGTGCTGTCCGATCCGGTGGCGGCCATCGACGTCGGCGCCGACGGCCGGGCGCGGGCGGTCCTCACCCAGGGCGGCCGGGAGCTGCCGGCCGACCTCGTCGTCCTCGGCCTCGGCGTGCGGCCCGCCGTCCGCCTGGCCCAGGAGGCCGGCATCCCGCTGGGCGTGTCCGGCGGGGTCGCCGTCGACACCCGGATGCGCACCGCCGTCGAGGGCGTGTGGGCCGCCGGCGACTGCGTGGAGTCCCTGCACCGGCTCTCCGGTCAGCGGGTCGTCGTCGCGCTGGGCACGCACGCCAACAAGCAGGGCCGGGTGGCCGGGATCAACATCGGCGGCGGGTACGCCACCTTCCCCGGCGTCATCGGCACCGCGATCACCAAGATCTGCGACGTCGAGGCCGCGCGCACCGGGCTGTCCACCGCCGAGGCCGAGGCCGCCGGGTACTCCTTCGTCACGGCCTGGGTGGACTCGACGACGAAGGCCGGCTACTTCCCGGGCGCCGAGCCGATCCGCGTCAAGATGATCGCCGAGCGGCGCAGCGGGCGGCTGCTCGGCGCCCAGATCGTCGGCCGCGAGGGGTCGGCGAAGCGGATCGACGCCCTCGCCATCTGCATCTGGAACGAGATGGGCGTCGACGAGATCCTCTCGCTCGACCTGTCCTACGCCCCGCCGTTCGCCCCGGTGTGGGACCCGGTCCTCATCGCCGCCCGCAAGGCCTTCGAGGCCGTGGAGGCCGACGTCCGCGAGCTGTGACGCCGGCCTCCGGGCCTCGAGGCTCAGATCGGGTCGACGGCGTCGGCCTGCAGGCCGCGCTGGCCCTGGCTGGCCTCGTACTCCACCCGCTGGCCCTCGTCGAGGGTGCGGAAACCGCCCCGGTCGGGGATGGCCGAGAAGTGCACGAAGACGTCGGGGCCGCCGTCGTCGGGCTCGATGAAGCCGAAGCCCTTGTCGGCGCTGAACCACTTCACCGTGCCGGTGCTGCGGTCCCCGCCGCCGGAGCGGCGGGCCGGGCCCCGGTCGCCGCGGTCGCCCCGGTCGCCGCGGTCGCGGTCGCCGCGGTCCCGGTCCCCGCCGCGGGCGTCCCGGCCGCGCGGTGCCCCGCCCCCGCGGCCCTGCTCCAGTGGCTGCACGAAGTCCGCCTGCAGGCCGCGCTGGCCCTGGCTGGCCTCGTACTCGACCGGCTGCCCCTCGTCCAGGCTGCGGTAGCCGCCCTGGTCGGCGATCGCGGAGAAGTGCACGAACACGTCGTCGCCACCGTCGTCCGGGGCGATGAAACCGAAGCCCTTGTCGGCGTTGAACCAGGAGACGGTGCCCGTGGCGCGCGCTCCACCGCGCCCGCCGGACCGGCCGCCGCCCCGGCCCGTGTCCTCGCGGCCGCGGCCGGACTGCTCGCGGCCCCGGCCGGAGCCGTACTCCTCCCGGCGGGAGCCGTACTCCTCCCGGCGGGGGCGCCCCCCGCCCCCGCCGCCGCCGGTGGGCCGCACCGTGTCGGCCTGCAGGCCGCGCTGGCCCTGGCTGGCCTCGTACTCCACCCGCTGCCCCTCCTCGAGGCTGCGGAAACCGCCGTCGTCGGCGATCGCGGAGAAGTGGACGAAGACGTCACGCCCACCCTCGTCGGCCTCGATGAACCCGAAGCCCTTCTCCCCGTCGAACCACTTCACCGTGCCCTGCGGCATCGTGTTGCTCCTGCACTCCTCGGCGTCGGCGGGTCCGTCCCGCCGGCCGTCGCCCCCGGATCGGACCGGTGGCGCACCGCCTCTCAGGGTGCCTTACCTCCGGCGGCCGGGGGCGGGCACTCCCGGCGGCCGGGGCCCGGGGCGCGCCGGCCGGCCGGGAGCGGCCGGCCGGCGCGAGGGGCGACGCGGGTCAGGCCTGGCCGGCGGTGGCCCGCTCCTGGGCGTAGCGGTCCGTGGCCGCCTGGATCGCCGCGCCGTTCTTGGCGTCGAGCTCGCTGTGCTTGCTCCGGGCCCAGCTCTCGGCGGCCAGCAGCCGCTGCTGCGAGGGCTGGAAGACCGGCATGACGTGCCGGGCGAACAGCTCGAAGCTGCGCTGGGTGGCCGCCCAGCCCGCCCAGTCGTGCTGGAGCAGGATGTAGCAGCCGAACCCGCCGTGCGACTGCTCGACCAGCCGCTGGATCTGCCGGATCGCGTCGTCCGGGGTGCCGATCACCCCCCAGCCGCTCTCGTCGAGCCAGGCCAGTCGCTCCTCGAAGGTGTCGCCGGGGATGCGGACCGGCGGCAGCGCCAGCGTCTTCTGGGTGTACTCCACGAAGGCGTCGAAGCCGTACCGGATGTCCTCGACCGCCTGCTCCCGGGTCTCGGCGATGTGCATCGGCCCCATGAGCCGCCACGAGGCCCGGTCGGCGGTGCGGCCGGCCGCGGCCGCCTCGGTCTGCCACACGTCCCAGTGCAGGGCCAGGGCGTCGAAGCCCATCTCGGTCGTCGCCCCGACCGAGAGCATGCCCATCCCGTACTTCCCGGCCAGCCGCGGGCCGGTGGGGGAGGCGGTGGCCGCGACGGCCATCTCGAAGCACGGGTCCTGGTAGGGGGCCAGCTGGCACCGCGCGTCGACCAGCCGGTACCGGTCGGTCTCCACCGTCACCGGCTCGTCCGTGGTCAGCAGCCGGACCAGGACGTCGAGGTCCTCGTGCAGCGCCGGGCGCAGCTGGTCGGGCTCGAGGCCGATCATCGCGGCGTCCGTCGGGAGCGACCCCGGGCCCACGCCCAGCATGAGCCGGCCGCGGGTCAGGTGGTCCACGAGGATCGCGCGGTCGGCCACCCACAGCGGGTTGTGGTACGGCAGCGAGACCACGCCGGTGCCCAGCTTGATGTGCCGGGTGAGCGGCCCCAGGTGGGCGATGAACGTCAGCGGGTCGGCGATGATCTCCGTCGCCGCCGAGTGGTGCTCGCCGACCCACACCTCGTCGTAGCCGAGCCGGTCCAGCAGTTGGACGGTCTCGACGTCGCGCTGCAGCGAGGTCGTCGGGTTCTGGGTGGGCGGGCTGTTGAACGGCGGCATGAACAGGCCGAAGCGCATCTTGCTCACGGGGTCTCTCCTCCGGTTCGACGGTGGACCGAGGGCACGCGGCCGGGGACCGGCTGCGCGCGCGCCGTCGTGCGGCCTCGGCCGCCGACCCGGGCGAGTATGGCCCAGGTCACACCGCGGAGGGCCCGGGGGCACCCCGGCGGGACCTGCCCTCCGGGCACCGGGAGTGGTGGTTGACACACGCGCCGTCCGGGGGTTGGGATCGGTCGAGCAGCGGACAGGTGTCCGCCTCGCGTCTCCCCACCCCCCGGAAGGACATCGATGAGCGCTCCCGCGACGACGGTTCCAGCCACGGGAGGACCGGCCGTCGCGGTCGACGTCCTCGTGGTCGGTTCCGGGCCGGCCGGTGCCGCTGCGGCCCTGTTCCTGGCCACGTACGGCACGTCCGTCCTGCTGGTGACCAAGTACGGCCGGCTCTCGGACACCCCGCGTGCGCACATCACCAACCAGCGCACGATGGAGGCGCTGCGCGACGCGGGCGTCGAGGAGCGGCTCATGCGGGAGGCGACGCCCTGGGAGTACATGGGCAACACGACCTTCTGCACCAGCCTGGCCGGGGACGAGCTGGGCCGGATCCCCTCGTGGGGCACCGACACCGAGCGGCACGCCGACTACGAGCTGGCCAGCCCGACGACGATGCTCGACGCGCCGCAGACGATCACCGAGCCGATCCTCGTGCAGGCCGCCCAGGAGCGGGGCGCGCGGATCCGGTTCGACACCGAGTACCTCTCGCACGTCCAGGACGACGAGGGCGTGACCACCACCGTCCGGGACCGGCTCAGCGGCGCCGAGTACACGATCCGCTCGCGGTATCTCATCGGTGCCGACGGCGCCCGCAGCGCGGTGGCCGCCGACCTCGACCTGCCCTACGAGGGCCCCGGTGCGGTCGCCGGCGCGCTGAGCATCGTCTTCGAGGCCGACCTGTCCCGCTTCGTGGCCCACCGCCCGTCGGTCCTCTACTGGATGCTCCAGCCGGGCGCCGAGAAGGAGGGCGTCGGCCTCGGCGTGCTGCGGATGATCAAGCCCTGGCACGAGTGGATGCTCATGTGGGGCTACGAGGTCGCCGCCGGCCCGCCCGAGCTCACCGACGAGGTGGTCCGGGAGCTCGCCGTCGCGCTGGTCGGCACCGACGACTTCGAGATGACCGTGACGTCGCGCTCGCCGTGGACGGTCAACCACCACTTCGCCACGACGATCGCCAGGGGGCGGGTGTTCTGCGCCGGCGACGCGATCCACCGGCACCCGCCGACCAACGGGCTGGGCTCCAACACCTCGATCCAGGACAGCTACAACCTGGCCTGGAAGCTCGCGCACGTCGTCGCCGGCACCGCCGACCCGTCGCTGCTGGACAGCTACGACGCCGAGCGCGCGCCGATCGCCCGCCAGATCGTCGAGCGGGCCAACCAGAGCATCGCCGACACCGGGAAGATCCTCACCGCGCTGGACCTGGAGCACACCGAGGCCGACGCGCTCGAGCGCCAGCTGGCGCTGTGGAAGTCGCCGGGGCCGGAGGGGGAGAAGATCCGCACCGCGCTGCGCGAGGCGATCGCCTACAAGGCCTACGAGTTCGACGCCCACGGGGTGGAGCACAACCAGCGGTACGCCTCCTCGGCCGTCGTCCCCGACGGGACGCCGATGCCCGAGTTCCGCCGCGACCCCGAGCTCTACGCCCAGGCCACCACCTGGCCCGGGGCCAAGCTCCCGCACACCTGGGTCACCGTGGGCGGCCGCCGCACCTCCACCCTGGACCTGGTCGGGCACGGCCGGTTCAGCGTGGTCACCGGCATCGGCGGCGAGGCGTGGCTGGCCGCCGCCGAGGAGCTCGGCGGCGAGCTCGGGCTGGCGATCACCCCCGTCGCGATCGGGCCCGGCCGACCGGTCGAGGACCCCTACGGCACCTGGGCCGGGCTGCGGGAGATCGAGGACGCCGGCGTGCTGCTGGTCCGCCCCGACCTCTACGTCGCCGCCCGCCACCTCGGTGCGCCGGCCTCGGCGCAGCAGGCGCGGGACTGGCTGGGCGCGGCCCTGCGCAGCGTGCTCGGCCGCGGCTGAGTTCGGCGCCCGGTGCGGCCGGCCGTCAGCGGCCGTACCGGGCGGCGAACTCGCCGGGCCGCATCCCGGTGACCCGCGCGAAGTCGCGGGTCAGGTGCGGCTGGTCGGCGTACCCGAGCAGCGCCGCCACCTCGGCGACCGTCGTGGCGCCGTCCCGCAGCCGCCCGGCGGCCTCCTGCAGCCGGCGCCGCTGGATCAGCCACTTCGGGGTCAGGCCGAGCCGGCGCCGCACCAGCCGCTGCAGTGCCCGCTCGGAGAGGTCGAACTCCGCGCACACGCGGGCGACGCGGACGACGTCCGGCTGGTCCTCGATGAACGCGACGACGCGGTTGACCAGCTCCCCCTCGGGGTCCACGGGCAGCAGCGGGCGCAGGGCGTCCTCGACCGCGCCGGTCGCGGCGCGGTGGGCGGCGGGGGAGTGCGGATCGGGGCCCATCGCGGCCCGCACCCGCTCGACGAGCAGCCGCCCGTCGTCCCCGAGGACGTCGGCGAGGTCGACGGCGCGGTCGGTGTGGGGCGCCATCGAGCCCCGGGCGACCAGCCCGCCGCCGGCCGGGGCGAGCATCACCCCCACCGCCCAGCCCTCCCCGGCGAGGACGGTGGTGGACAGCCCGGACACCACCCCGTAGAAGCGTGCGTAGTCGGACGCGACCACGAGCAGGGCCACCGGGTACTGCAGCACCTTCTGCGGGGCCTCGCGGCCGGCGGGCACCGACCACACCGGGATCCAGAACCGCTGCAGCAGGCCCTCGAAGCCCGGCCCGGGCTCGTAGCGGTACATGACGTGCGAGGCGTCGCCCGGGTCCTTGAGGTGCGCGCGCTCGATCCGGTCACGGGGACCGGTGCTGTCGGTTTTCATCAAGACCCATGGTGCCGGGACTGCCTACGGTTCCTGGCATGACCCGCATCGCCGCCTCGTACGAGTCCGTCAACCGCTCGCTGACCGCCGTCCTGGAGTCCGTCCCCGAGACCGCCTGGGACAAGGACTCGCCGTGCGCCGGCTGGACGGCGCGGGACGTCGTCGCGCACCTGGTGACCACCCAGCGCGAGTTCCTCGCCCAGCACGGCGTGGACCTCGGCGCCGAGCCGGACGTCGCCGCCGACCCGGCCGCCGCCTGGCGGGAGCACTCGGCGCGGGTCCTCGCCGCGGTCTCCGACGAGGCCGTCGCCGAGCGGGGCTTCGACGGGTTCTTCGGGCCGACCACGGTCGGGGCGGCGCTGGAGCAGTTCTACGTCTGGGACATGGTGGTGCACCGCTGGGACGTCGCCCGCGCCACCGGCGGGGACGCCGGCCTGACCGCGGAGGAGCTGGACCGCATCGAGCGCGGCGCGGACGGATTCGGCGAGGCGCTCTACATGGAGGGCATCTGCCGGCCGGCGGTGGAGGTGCCCGCCGACGCGGACCGGGCCTCCCGGGTGCTCGCCCGCCTCGGGAGGCAGTGAGCCGCCGGGCTCAGTCCAGGTTCGTGGTCAGGCGGACGACGACGCCGTCGGGGTCCCGGGTGATGTCGACGTGGTCGCACAGCTGCCGAGCCAGCCACAGCCCCATGCCTCCGCGGGACAGGTCGTCGCCGTGGGCGGGGCCGTACCCGGCGAAGGGGTCGTCGGGGCCGGGGCCGCGATCGCGGATGCGGCAGACCACCGAGCCGCGCGAGATCCACAGGGCGAGGTCGACCGGGGGGCGGCCGTGCCGGACGGCGTTCGACGTCATCTCGTCGACCGCGAGCAGGAAGTCCTCGACGAGGGCCCGGTCGCCCCGGACCCCGCCCAGCTCGGCGGCGACGGCGTGCCGAAGCCCGATGAAGTCGGTGACGCCCCGGACGTCGAGCCGCGGGGGCGTACCCTCCAGCGGCTCGGGCGGCACGGGGAGCTCGCGCAGGTAGCGCGCCGGGTCGACGAAGGCCGGGTTGGGCCGCCGGTCGCCGTCGGAGACGAGGACGGGGTGGGTGGCCAGGACGGACGCCAGCACCGGGTCCGGGAGGCGCCGGCGGTCGAAGACGCACAGGCTCCACAGCGGCCAGTCGGCGAGGGCGTGGTTGAGGGCGGCCTCGTAGCGCTGCCACTCCAGCCAGTCCCGGCCGGTGCGGCCGACGTCGATCTCGCCGACCACCCGGATCCGCGTCACCCCCGCGGCGACCAGGCGGTCGGCCAGCCGGCGGAAGGTGGTGATCGCGGTGGGGGTGCGGCGGGCGGAGGCGTCGGTCCGGTCGACGACCACGAGCCGCGGGTCGTCGCCGACCGCCGCGCAGACCGCGGCGGCGGTCGACGGACCGGCGGCGACCACCGCCGCCTCGCCTGCGTCGAGCCCGGCCCCCAGGAACGGGGCGGTGACGCCGGCCAGCGCGTCGAGCGAGTCGTACAGCAGCGCGTCGTGCCGGTAACGGGAGGCCGGGGCGCTTCCGCAGCCCCCGGACGGCACCTCGCCCACCGCCGCCCTCCCCGCGTCCTCGACCGTTCCGTGCCGGTCCACGGTAGACAGTGCCCAGGGCCGTTCGGCGGGGGGACACGACGCGACGTCGGACACCCCCGCCTCGGCACCGCTACAGCAGGAGGTCGGTCAGCTCCGCCCAGGAGGTCACGACGGCGGCCGCCCCGGCCTCCCGCAGCGCCTGCGCCCGGGCCGCCCGCTCGGGGAGCGGCACGAAGACGAGGGTCCCGATCGTCGGGTGGCCGGCGGCGACGGCCGACAGCGCGCCGTTGACCGAGTCCTCGACGGCGATGCCCTGCTCGGGTCGGATCCCCAGCTGCCGCGCGGCCAGCGCGTAGACGGCCGGGTCCGGCTTGCTGGTGGGCACGGGCAGCGAGTCCTCGGCGCTGAACCGGCGGTCGGCCGGGAACACCGGTGCCAGCCCGGTGACGTCGAGGCACGCGTCCAGCCGCGTCGAGGCGCTGGAGGTGACCGCCGCCAGCCGGAACCGGCCGGCGAGGCGGTCCAGCGCGGTGCGGACGCCGGGATCGGGTCGCAGCACCGTCGACAGGTGGGCGGTGACGACCTCCTTCTCCTCGGCCACCCAGTGCTCGAGGTCGCCGTCGGCGAGGGTGGCGCCGAAGCCCGCCGCGAGCTCGTGCGCGGCCCCCCGGAAGTTCTTGCCGTTGGTCATCCGCTGCAGCTCCTCGGGGGCGAAGGAGCGCTCGGCCCCCAGCCCGGCGAGGAAGCGGTTGGTCACCCCCGCCGACGCGGCGTACGCCGGCTCCTCCGACGGGAACAGGGTGCCGTCGGCGTCGCAGAGCAGGGTGGTCGCGGCGCCGACGTCCACGGGGGCGAACAGCTCGGTCATCGGGCGCCGGCTCCGCCGTCGGCGGCGAGGAACTCCGCGATGACCTCGCGCGGGCCCTGCCGGTCCAGCGCGGTGAGCGCGTGCTGCACGCAGTCGGCGAAGCGGGGGTCCTGGCCGATGGTGTCGAAGACCGACCGCTCGGACAGCAGGGGCGTCGCGTCGCCGCCGGCCTCGCGGGCCATCGGGACGAGGTCGGGACGGGGACCCTCGATGGGCACCTCCTCGCCGGCGTAGTCCTCGCCGCGGAGGAAGCGCAGCCAGCCGGCCACCGCGAGGCACAGCAGGTGGTGCGGGCGGCCCTGCTCCATCGCCTCCCGCACCGACGGGAGCAGGTAGTTGGGGATCTTGGACGAGCCGCGGCGGGCCAGCCGGGCGAGCTGGTCGGCCATCCGGGGGTTGGCCAGCCGGTCGAGCAGGGTGCGCTGGTACTCGGCCAGGTCGACGCCCGGGACCTCCGGCAGGAGGGGCGCGATCTCCTCGGACATCAGCCGGCTCAGGTAGGTGGCGAACACCGGGTCGGCCATGAGCTCGGCGGTCGTCCGGTGACCGGCCAGGTAGCCGAGGTAGGCGATGGCACTGTGCCCGGCGTTGAGCAGCCGCGTCTTCACCGTCTCGTAGGGCGAGACGTCCTCGACGAACTGGACGCCGACCTGCTCCAGCGGCGGCCGGCCGTTGCAGAAGGAGTCCTCGACCACCCACTGGCGGAACGGCTCGGTGAGGACCGGCCAGCGGTCGTCGACCCCGGTCGCGGCCGCGACGGCGTCCCGGTCCTCCGGGGTCGTGGTGGGGGTGATCCGGTCCACCATGCTGCTGGGGAACGCGACGTGCTCTTCGATCCAGTCGGCGAGGTCGTCGTCCCGCAGCCGCGCGAAGGACACCACCGCCGTGCGCGCGGCCGTCCCGTTGCTCGGCATGTTGTCGCAGGACAGCACGGTGAACGGCGGGAGGCCGGCCTGCCGGCGCCGGTCCAGCGCCTCGACCAGGTAGCCGAAGACCGTCTCGGGCGTGCCGGGGTCCTCGAGGTCGCGGGCCACGTGCGGGTCGTCGGCGTCGAACGCGCCGGTGTGGGCGTCGATGCGGTACCCGGTCCCGGTGATGGTGAGGGTCACCAGCCGGGTGCTCTCGTCGGCCAGGGCGGCGAGCACGGCCTCGGGGTCCTCGGGGGCGTAGAGGTAGCGCGTCATCCCACCGACGACGCGGGCGTCGTCGCCGTCGGCGGTCCGTTCGACCACGAGGTAGAGGTGGTCCTGGGCGCTGAGCACCTCGCCGATCTCGCGGCTGTGCAGGCCCACGCCCACGACGCCCCAGTCGGTCTCCCCGCGGCGGGCCAGCTCGTCGAGGTAGACGGCCTGGTGGGCGCGGTGGAAGCCACCGACGCCGATGTGCACGATCCCGGGGCGGAGGGCGGCCCGGTCGTACCCGGGGGGCGAGACAGCGGGCGGGAGGTCGGACAGGGTGCCCTCGGAGAGCGGCACGGAGCGGGCAGGGGCGAGCGTCATCGACGATCCTGAACGGGAGAGGGGGGCGCGGGCCGCCGCTTGGACCACTGCGCCGGGACCGGAGTGCCCACCCCGTCCCGGTGCGGAAACGGAACCGGACCGGATGTGATCGATCCCTCGTCCGGCGGCCGCCGGACCGGTGGCGCACGCTGGTGCGGTGGCGGACCCGGCGACGACGTCCTACGCCGCGCTCGGCGACTCCATCTCGATCGACGAGTACGCCGGCGGTCCCGGGCGGGGCGGGGCCAGCCTGCTCGTCGACAACCGGGACGACGACTTCCCCGAGTGGCGGGGGCGGGACCTGCGGACCGCCGACCCGCGGACGACGTTCGCGCTGCTGGCCGGCGACGGCGCGACCACGCGCACGCTGCTCGACGTCCAGCTGCCCCGCCTGGCCGCGCTCCCGGGCCGGCCGACGCTGGTCACCCTGACCATCGGCGGCAACGACCTGCTCGGCGCCTACGGGGACACCCCGAGGGCGCGCGCCGTCGTCGGCCGGGTGGCCGCCGCCGTCGACCGGGCGCTCGCCGCGGTGCACTCGGTGCTCGCCCCCGGCGGCCGGATCGCCGTCGGCACCGTCTACGACCCCAGCGACGGCACCGGCGACGCCGACCGGCTCGGCCTGCCGCCCTGGCCGGACGCCGTCGCCCTCATCGGCGAGCTGAACGAGGCCCTGCGGCGGGTCGCGAGATCGCACGGAGCCGCGGTGGCCGAGATCGCCCGGGAGTTCTCCGGCCACGGGCTGGCGGCGGGGGACCCCCGGCGTCCGGAGGCGCGCCCCGCGGACCGCGCGCTCTGGTACTGCCGGCTGATCGAGCCCAACGCCTGGGGTGCCGGCGGCGTCCGCGCGGCGTTCTGGGCGGCCCTGCACGGCCCCTGACCGCCGGGGGCCGGCCCGGAACGGCTGACCCGCCGACGGTTGGGCGCCGCCGGTCGTGGACAGGAAGGGGGCGCCGGACCGGCTGGTCCGGCACCCAGCCGGCGCCGTCGGGGACGGCGGCGCCACGGTGTGCCGAGGAGGCCGGATGCGCGCGATGGTCTACCGGGGGCCGTACAAGATCAGGGTCGAGGAGAAGGACGTCCCGGCGATCGAGCACCCGAACGACGCGATCGTGCGGGTGACGCTGGCGGCGATCTGCGGCTCGGACCTGCACCTCTACCACGGGCTCATGCCGGACACCCGGATCGGCCACACGTTCGGCCACGAGTTCATCGGCGTCGTCGACCAGGTCGGCCCCTCGGTGCGCAACCTCTCGGTCGGCGACCGGGTGATGGTGCCCTTCAACATCTTCTGCGGCACCTGCTGGTTCTGCGCCCGCGGCCTGTACTCCAACTGCCACAACGTCAACCCGAACGCGACCGCCGTCGGCGGCATCTACGGCTACTCGCACACGACCGGCGGGTACGACGGCGGGCAGTCCGAGTACGTCCGGGTGCCCTTCGCCGACGTGGGACCGGTGCGGATCCCCGACTGGATGAGCGACGAGGACGCCGTCCTGCTCACCGACGCCGTCCCGACCGGGTACTTCGGCGCGCAGCTCGGCGAGATCGTCGAGGGCGACGTGGTGGTCGTCTTCGGCGCCGGCATCGTCGGGCTGGTCGCCGCGCGGTCGGCCTGGCTGATGGGCGCCGGCCGGGTGATCGTGATCGACCACCTCGAGTACCGGCTGGAGATGGCGCGCAGCTGGGCGCACGCCGAGACGTTCAACTTCGCCGAGTACGACGACATCGTCGTCGAGATGAAGAGGACGACCGGCCACCTCGGCGCGGACGTCGCCATCGACGCCGTCGGCGCCGAGGCCGACGGCAATCTGCTGCAGCACCTCACCGGCGTGAAGCTAAAGCTGCAGGGCGGCTCGCCGATCGCGCTGAACTGGGCCATCGACTCGGTCCGCAAGGGCGGCACGGTGTCGGTCGTCGGCGCCTACGGCCCGATCCCGAACATGGTCAAGTTCGGTGACGCCCTCAACAAGGGCCTCACGCTGCGGATGAACCAGACCCCGGTGAAGCGGCAGTGGCCGCGGCTGTTCGAGCACGTGCGCAACGGCCACCTCACGCCGAGCGAGCTGATCACCCACCGGTTCCCGCTGGAGCACATCGCCGACGGGTACCACGTCTTCTCCGCCAAGCTCGACGGCTGCATCAAGCCGCTCGTCGTGCCGGGCGCGGCCTGAGCGAGGGGAGCCCGACCATGGCCTACACACCGCAGAAGCCGCCGCTGCCGGAGACGTCCGAGCAGCTGCGCGCGCGCATCCCCGGCTGGGGCGTCGACCTGGACCCGAAGGACCGCCCGTCCGTGCCCAAGCTGCAGTTCCAGGAGGACTTCTCGGGCGCGCACTGGGAGTTCCCCGAGCAGCAGCCGGAGAAGGAGCCGCGGGAGCACTCGATCGAGCACGCGTCGGTCACCCCGGTGTTCGGCACCGCCCAGCCGCTGCGCGGCCTGTCCGGGGCGATCCGGCGCCGGGCCTACGCCCGCTACAGCGAGGCCCGGCTGGCCCACTGGCTGCTGCTGGTCCTGGGCGACCGCGTCGACGCCTGGGGCAGCCACCTGCGCTCGTTCGCCACGCTGCGGCCGGACAACCCGATCACGCAGACCGGCGTGCGCGCCGAGTTCACCCACTCCGGGCTGCGGTCCCGGCTGGGCGCCCGGCGGACCGACCAGGTGCACCACCCGCTCGACCCGGTGATCGTGGCCGGGCCGTGGGTGGCCGCGGCGGGGCTGGCCACGGTCGGCGTCCGGAGGGTGGTCCGCGCGCTGCGCCGATGAGTTCGGGGCCGGCCGGGCGTCTGCCCGGTGTGACCGCCTCAGCACCCGCCTCCGCCGCCCGCCGCCGTCCCCGTGTCGCCCGCCTCGACGACGTCCGCGCGGAGCGGCTGTCGCTCGCCGACCTGCTCGACACGCTGTCCGCGCCGGAGTGGGGAGCGCCCTCGCTGTGCGACGGGTGGACCGTGCACGACGTCGTCGCCCACGTCACCCTGTCGCCCCGGCAGCGGACCTGGCCGACCCTGGTCCGGGTGGCCCGCGCGCGCGGCGACTTCGAGCGGGCGGAGGCCGAGCACGCCCGCGAGCGCGCGGCCCGCCACCGGCCCGCGGAGCTGGTGGCGCAGCTGCGGGAGACCGCCGGTGTGGACTCCCGGCTGCGACTGAGCGGGCCGCTGGACCCGCTGGTCGACGTCCTGGTGCACGCCCAGGACATCGCCCGTCCGCTCGGCCGGCACCGGGCGATGCTCCCCGAGCGGGTGCTGCCGGCGCTGGGTCACGTGTGGGCCAGCGCCTTCTACCGCCGGCCGGACCGGCGCTTCGCCGGGCTGCGGCTCGTCGCGACGGACGCGGACTGGTCGGCCGGCGAGGGGCGCGAGGTGCGCGGCCCGGCAGGGGACCTGCTGCTGCTCGCGACCGGCCGCCGGGCCGGGCTCGCGGGGGTCAGCGGAGCGGGGGCCGAGGAGGCGGCCGGCCGGATGGCCTGAGGCCGCTCAGCCGGCGGCGAGGCGGCGGGGCAGCACCCGGCCTACCAGCAGGGTGCCCAGTCCCGCCGCGACGACCACCAGCAGGGCTGCTCGGAGGCTGGTGGCGTCGGCGAGGACGCCGACCAGGGGCGGCGACAGCAGGAAGCCGATCCGCAGCAGCCAGTTGACGACGGCCAGCCCCAGCCCGGCGGGCAGGCCCGGCAGCTCGTCCGCGGCGCCGTAGACGGCCGGGACCAGGGTGGCCACGCCCAGGCCGACGAGGGCGAAGCCGGCCAGCGCCGCGGGGACCGACGGGAACGCCAGGGCCAGAGCCATCCCGGCCGCGGTGAGGGCGCCGCCGACCCGGGCCACCCGGCGCTGCCCGAACCGGTCGACGGCGCGGTCGCCGGTCAGCCGGCCCACCGTCATCGCCACCGACAGGGCGACGAAGCCCAGCCCCGCGGTGGCCGCGCCGGCGGCCAGCTCACCGCGCAGGTACAGCGCGCTCCACGAGGCCCCGGCGTCCTCGACGACCGCGCCGAAGGTGGCCAGCGCCCCGAGGGCGGCCAGCGCGGGGACGGCGTCCCGCCGGCGCACCCGCCGCCCGCCTGCGGAGGTCGCCGGGACGCGGTCGGCGTCGTCGGGACCGGGCAGGAGCGCGCGGGAGCCGGCCAGCGCGAGGCCCGCGGCGAGCACGGCGACGACGGCGAGGTGGACGCCGAGCGGGACGCCCAGCCCGGTCGCGGCCGAGCCGAGCAGCCCGCCGGTGACCGCGCCGATGCTCCAGACGCCGTGGAAGGCGTTGAGGATCGACCGGTCGTAGGTGCGCTGCACCCGCAGCCCGTGGGCGTTCTGGGCGACGTCGACGACGGCGTCGAGCGCACCGGCGACCAGCAGCGCGGCCGCCAGCGCGCCCCACGAGGGCGCGACCGCCACCGCCCACACCGCGCCGGCGAGCAGGACCAGCCCGGCGGTCACCAGGCGCGCGGAGCCCACGCGCCGCAGCAGCCAGGCCGCGGACAGCCCGGCCAGCAGGGCGCCGAGCGGCATGGCGGCCAGCGCGGCGCCGAGAGAGCCGTTGCTCAGGCCCAGCCGGTCCTTCAGCTCGGGGAGCCGCGGCACGAGGTTGGCGTAGAGGACGGCGTTGAGGAAGAACGCCAGCCCGACCGCGGCCCGGGCCCGGCGCAGGTCCGGGCCGACCGCGGTCACGCGGCGGCCATGCGGGAGAGAGCGTGCGCGATCTGCTCCCGGTCCATCGGCTCGGTGGACAGCGCGCTGTGCAGCACCAGGCCCTCGACCAGGGCGTCGACCTCGCGGGCGGTGACGGGGTCCAGGTGGTGCTCGAGGCTGCGCCGGCTGCGCGCCATCCAGTCCTGGGTGACCGCGCGCAGGGCGGGGGTGCGGGCGGCGGCGACGTAGAGCTCGACGGCGAGCACCAGGTCCCGCGGCGAGCCCAGCAGGTCCCCGGTGACGTGCCCGACCAGCGTCTCCAGCGCGGCCGCCCGGTCGGGTGCCGCGCGCATGCGGTCCTCGAAGCGCGCCGCCACCGCCTCCACGTGCCGGGTGAAGGCCGCGGCCAGCAGCTGGTCGAGGCTGCGGAAGTGGTAGGTCAGCGACCCGAGGGGGACGTCGGCGGCCCGGGCGATGGCCCGGTGGGTGGCGGCGGCGACGCCCCGCTCGGCGATGACGTCCAGGGCCGTGTCCACCAGCCGGTCCCGCCGGCCGGGGTCGTGCCGGCGGGCGCGCCGTGGCGCGGTCACGACGCGGTGCCGTCCAGCCGCGTGACGACCCGCGCGGGGTTGCCGACCGCCACCACGCCGGCGGGCAGGTCCCGGGTGACCACGGACCCGGCACCGACCACCGTGTCGTCGCCGATGGTCACCCCCGGCAGCACGATGACGCCGCCCCCGAGCCAGACGTTGTCGCCGATGGTGATCGGCGCGGCGGCCTCCCACTTCTCGCGGCGCGGCCCGGGCTCGACCGGGTGGGTGGGGGTGAGCAGCTGGACGTGGGGACCGATCTGGACGTCGTCCCCGATCGTGATGGCCGCGACGTCGAGGGCGACCAGCCCGAAGTTGGCGAAGCACCGGGCGCCGAGGCGCAGGTGGGTGCCGTAGTCGACGTACAGGGGCGGCCGGATCTCGGTGCCCTCGCCGACGGACCCCAGCAGCGTCTCGAGCAGCTCCCGGCGCAGCGGCCCCTGTCGCGCCGACGTGGCGTTGTAGGCGTCCATGAGGTCGTGCGCGACGGCGGCGTCCTCGGCGATCCGGGGGTCGTCGGCGATGTAGGGGTCGCCGGCCAGCATCCGCTCGTGCATGGATCGGGGGTCGGCGTCGGGCGCGATCATGAGAACAAGCGTACACATCGGCGGGGGGCCGCCCCGAGGGTCAGCCGCCGAGGTGCGCGCGGATCGCGGCGACCACCATGCGGTGGTCGTCGAGCT
Source organism: Geodermatophilus sp. CPCC 206100 (assembly GCF_048569675.1). NCBI lineage: Bacteria > Bacillati > Actinomycetota > Actinomycetes > Geodermatophilales > Geodermatophilaceae > Geodermatophilus > Geodermatophilus sp. CPCC 206100. Next base: position 31,838 of record NZ_JAQISV010000044.1, on the reverse strand, counting down.
GGGGGAGCCCGGACACGACGACGGCGCCGACCGGGCCCACCGAGCGCACCAGGACGGGGAAGGCGCCCCCGTGGGCCGCGTACCGCCGCGGGTCCAGCCCGAACTCACCCTCGAACGTGGTGCCGCGCTCGATCGAGGCCTGCCGGACGTAGAGGCTGCTGTGCCCGAAACGGTGCACCACGCGGGTCTTGCGCTCGATCCAGGCGTCGTTGTCCGGCGTCGCGCCGGTCAGCGCGGCGGAGAACAGCCGGGAGCCGTTGCGGACCACGGCGACGGCGATCGGCGCCCCGTCCCGGCGTCCGGACGCGACCAGCGCCGCGCCGAGGTCCCAGGCGTCGTCGTTGGTGAAGCTGGTGAACTGCAGCTCCCGCTCCTCGGCGGCGAGCTCAGCGAGGGCGGGGAAGGCGTCGTCCATCGGTCCTCCCTACCAGGGGGCGGCCCCGTTCACGGCGCCGCGGTGGACGGGGCCCGGTCCGGGGTAGGGGTCGCCCGGCCGAGCCGAACAGAGGTGGGCGATGTCGATCGCAGGGCGGGTGGACCGGTTCCAGCGGCGGCACCGGTGGGCGGGGTTCCCGATCGCGGTGCTCTACAAGTTCATGGACGACGACGCCCACTTCCTCGCCGCGCTCATCACCTACTACGGCTTCCTGGCGCTGTTCCCCGTGCTGCTCCTGCTCGCCACCGTCCTCGGCCTGGTGCTGGCCGGGAACCCGGAGCTCCAGCAGCGGCTGCTGGAGTCCGCGCTCGCGGAGTTCCCGGTCATCGGGCCGCAGCTGGGCACGCCCGAGCGGCTGGGCGGCGGGTTCACGGGAGTGGTGGTCGGCGGGCTGGTCGCGCTCTACGGGGCCCTGGGCCTGGGGCAGGCCATCCAGCACACGATGAACACCACGTGGTCCGTGCCCCGGCACAGCCGCCCCGACCCGATCACCTCGCGGGGACGCGGCCTGCTGCTGCTGGGCACGCTCGGCCTGCTGGTCCTGGGCAGCACGGTGCTGTCGGCCGTCGGCAGCGGCGCCGCGGCCTACGGCGGCTTCAACGTCGTGGTCCAGGTCGTCGTCATCGGTGGGTCGGTGCTGGTCAACGCGGCGGTCTTCGTGCTCGGCTTCCGCATCACGACCGCGCGCCGGCTCAGCACCCGCGACGTGCTGCCGGGGGCGTTGTCCGCCGCGGTGGTCTGGCAGCTGCTGCAGTCCTTCGGCGGGATCTACGTGGCGCGGGTGGTCGCCAACGCCAACGCCGTCGACGCGGTGTTCGCCCTCGTGCTCGGCCTCATCGCGTTCATCTACCTGGCGGCCACAGCGCTCGTGCTGTGCGTCGAGGTCAACGTCGTCCGGGTCGACCGGCTCTGGCCGCGGGCGCTGCTCACGCCGTTCGTCGACCACGAGGACCTGACCGAGGGCGACGAGCGGGTGTACGCCGACTCCGCCCGCGCCCAGCGCGCGGTGCGCCACCAGCGGGTCGATGTCTCGTTCGAGGGCGAGGGCGAGGGCGAGGGCGAGGGCGAGGGCGAGGGCGCGGGCCGGGGAGAGGCTGCGGGCCAGCGTGGGGGACCGGAGGACGGCGCCGGGTCAGCCGCTGAGCCCGCCGTCGACGACGAACGTGGTCGACGTGATCATGGCGCCGGCGTCTGAGGCCAGGTAGAGGACCGCCTGCGCGATCTCCTCCGGCGTGGTGTGCCGGCCGAGCGGGATCATCCGGTCGAAGGCCTGCGCCGCCTCGGCCTGGTCCAACCCCGTCGCCGCCATCTCGATCTCGTCCTGGAACGGCGTCGAGGTGGGCCCGGGGTGCAGCGTGTTGACCCGGATCCGGCGGGCGGCGACCTCGGCCGCCGCCGCGCGCATCAGCCCGACCTGGCCGTGCTTGGCCGCGACGTAGCCGCTGGAGCCGGGGAACCCCTTGAGCCCCGTCACGCTCGACATGATCACCGCGCAGCCGCCGTCGGGCAGGCGGGGCAGCCCGTGCTTGAGCACGTGGAACGCGCCGCCCACGTGCACCGCGAGCGTGTGCGCGAAGACGTCAGCCGGGTAGTCGGGGATCGGCGCGCTGGCGCCGCTGGTGCCGGCGTTGCTCACCAGCACGTCGAGCCGGCCGAAGTGCCGGTACCCGGCCTCGACGGCGTCCCGGACGGCGGCCTCGTCGGTGACGTCGGCCCGGGTGCCGAGCGCGGCCCCCGCGCCCAGCTCGGCGACGGCGGCGTCCAGCGCGTCCTGCCGGAGCCCGACCAGGTGGACGCGGGCCCCCTCGCGGACGAACAGCCGGGCGGTGGCCAGGCCGATCCCGCTCTCGCCGCCCGTGATCAGCGCGACCCGGTCCTGCAACTGGCCCATGCCCTGCACCTCCCCGTCAGAGGAACGTGACGCCGCCGTCGACGACGACCGTCTGCCCGGTGATGAACCCGCTGCCCCGCGAGCACAGGAACGAGACCGCGGGGCAGAGGTCGCCGGGCACCATCCCGCGGGCGACCGCCCGGCCCTGCGCCGCCGTCGCGACGTAGGACGGGTCGTTGAGCGCGAAGGTCGCCTCGGTCTCGACCAGCCCCGGCGAGATCGCGTTGACCGTGATGCCGTCGCGGCCGACCTCGCGCGCCACGCTGCGGGTCAGGGCGATCACCGCGCCCTTCGAGGCGGTGTAGTGCGCGAAGTACGGCACCCCCATGTGCACCGTCGAGGAGGCGATGTTGACGATCCGGCCGTACCCCTGCTCCTGCATCGCCGGGTGCACCGCGCGCATCCCGAGCCACACCCCGCGGGTGTTGACGCCCATCACCCGGTCCCACTCCGCGACGGAGATCTCGGTGAACGGCGTCTTCGCGCCGAGCCCCTGGTACACCGCCGCGTTGTTGACCAGCGCGTCGACCCGGTCGTGCCGGTCGAGCGTCGTGGCCACCAGGCGGGCCCACGCCGCCTCGTCGCCGACGTCGGTCGGCACGGAGCTCACCGTGTGCCCCGCCTCGATCTGCTCGGCGACCAGCGGCGCCGCGTCGCCGACGTCGGCCACGACCACGGCCGCCCCCTGGGCCGCCAGCGACCGGCACAGCTCGGCGCCGATGCCGCGGGCGCCGCCGGTCACGATGACGACGGTGCCGGGCTCGACGGTGTTCACCGGGGCGCTCACGCCGACCGCCCCGCGACCAGCCCGGCCGCGCCGACGGAGGCCCGGACGGCGGGCACCACCTCGTCGCGGAACAGCCGCAGCGACTCCAGCACCGCGGCCAGGTCGAGCGACCCCCACGCGAACGCCCCGGCGAGGTGGTCGACCTCCCCGACGGTCACCGCCTCGGCCACCCGCGCCGCCACGGTCTCCGGCGAGCCGACGAACACCCTGCCCTCGGCGACCAGCCGGTCGAGGTCGGCGGGCCCGGAGTGGCGCTCGCTGCCGGCCCGGCGCCACAGGTGGGTGAAGCTGGCGTGGTGGTCGGCGAACGCCGGGCGGGCCAGCGCGAGGGCCTCCTCGTCGGTCCGGGCCACCAGCACGTGGCGCATCATGCCGAACCGCGGTCTCCTGCCCGGCAGCCCGTAGCGGACGGCGCCGCGCGCGAGCGCCTCGCGGTGCCGCGCGCGGAACACCCGGCTCTGCTCCCGGACCACGTCCAGCGGCGGCGAGACGAACGCGAACCCGAAGAGCACGTCGAAGCCCTCCGCGCCCAGCCGCGGGATCGAGTCCGGGTTCGAGGTCGGGTACCACAGCGGCGGGTGCGGCCGCTGCACCGGCGGCACGTGCAGCTCGACCGGTTCGGCGGCCGGCCCGGACGGCGCCCCCACCGCGGGCGGGCGCCGGAACACCCCCGTCTCCAGCGCCTCGACGACCGCCGGCAGGTGCGCCTCGAACACCTCGGCGGCCCGCGGGCGGTCCACCCCGTACATGGCCGCCTCGATCGGCGAGGAGCCCTTCCCGACGCCGACCTCCAGCCGCCCGTGGCTCAGCTGGTCGAGCATGCCGATCTCCTGCACCAGCCGCAGCGGGTCGTACAGCGGCACGATGAACGTCGTCGCGGCCAGCCGGATCCGCGAGGTGACCCGGGCCGCCGCCGCGAGGAACACCGCGGGCGACGGCGCGAGCCCCAGCGGCGTGCCGTGGTGCTCGGCGAGGTGGTAGGTGCTGAACCCGCCCCGGTCGGCCTCCGCCAGCACCCGCAGCCGGTCGTCGTAGACCTCGGCCACCGACCGGCCCGGTCGCGCGTCCACCCAGTCGAACAGGCCGAACTCGATGTCTCCGGGGGCTTCGGTCATGGGCGTCGGCACCTCGTCTCGCCGTGGGGTGGTCCCCCCGACCTCATCTCACCGGTGCCGTCGGCGGCAACTCGGTGGCCGGCCGGCCGGTGCGCGGCCGGCTGCTGCCGAGCAGGACCCCGGCGACCACCGCCGCGCCGCAGGCCAGCTCCACGACGTACACCGGCTCGCCGAACGCCAGCCACGACGCCGCGATCCCCACGACGGGGACCAGCATCGAGAAGGGCGCCACCGTGCTGGAGGGGTGCCGGCTCATCAGCGCCGTCCAGATCCCCGACCCCACCACGGTCGCGATCAGCACCGTGAACGCCAGCCCGGCGAGGGCGAGCGCGCCGCGGGCGCCGGCGAGCGTGCTCAGCGACGTCCCCACGGCTCCGGGGCCCTCCACGAGCAGCGACACCGCGAGCATGGGCACCGGGGGCACCACGGTCATCCAGAGCATCAGCCGGAACGGCTCGGTGGTCCGGGCGCGCCGGTTGGCCAGGTTGCCCAGGGCCCAACCCATGCCCCCGCACAGCGTGAGCACGACCGGCAGGAGCGTCGCGCCGCCGCCGAGCTCGGCGCGGTGCAGCGCGATGCCGGCGAGCCCGGCGACCGCGACGGCCACCCCGGCCGCCTGCCGGGCGGTCAGCCGCTCCCGCAGCAGCAGCCCGGCCAGCACCACGGTGAACGGCGCCGAGGACTGCAGCACCAGCGAGGCCAGCCCGGTGGGCATCCCGGTGTCCATCGCCAGGTACAGGAAGAGGAACTGCAGGACGCCGAACCCGGCTCCGTAGCCCAGGACCCAGCGCCACGGCACCGCCGGGCGCGGCACCAGCAGCAGCGTCGGGACGGCGATCACGCCGAACCGCAGCGCGACGAGGAAGAACGGCGGGAACTGCGCCAGCGACAGGTGGATCGCCGGGAAGTTCAGCCCCCAGATCACGGCCACGGACAGGGCGAGGAGGCGGTCGCGCAACGGCACGGGGCCCAGCCTGACCGGTCGGGACGCTCCACCGCCTCCCGACCGAGCGGCACCGACGTCGGAGCGTCACCGCCGCGAACGGCAGTCGCCGGCGGGCGTCCGGGCCGGGCCGGTCGCCCACGCGGCGGTCAGCGGCGCGCCCGGGGCCACTGTGATCGCGGTCTCCGTTTGACGGGCCCGGGCGACGGCGAGAGGCTCGGTCCGTACCCGTGCCGGAATCGCCGCACCGCCGTTCCGACCTGGGCACACGCCGGACCCGCACCCGCAGCAGGAGGCTCCCCGTGACAGCGACGCAGGCATCCCCGGCACGGACCGGGGACAAGCTCCAGGGCCGGGTCGCCTTCGTGACCGGCGGCACGCGCGGCATCGGCGCGGCGATCTGCCGCAGCCTCGCCGCCCAGGGCGCCGCCGTCGCCGCCGGCTACAGCGGCAACACCCAGGCCGCCGAGGCGTTCTGCAAGGACGTCGGTACGGCCCACCCCGACAGCAAGGTCACCGTGCACCGCGGCGACATCGGCAACGCCGACGACTGCCGGCGCACGATCGCCGAGGTCATCGAGCAGCACGGCCGGCTCGACATCCTGGTCAACAACGCCGGGATCACCGCCGACAAGACAGTCCTCAAGATGACCGACGACGACTGGCGCCGCGTCATCGACGTCAACCTCTCCGGCGCCTTCTACCTCTCCCAGGCGGCGCTCAGCCACATGGTCGAGCGCGGCACCGGCCGCATCGTGATGATCTCCTCGGTCATCGGCGAGACCGGCGGCATCGGGCAGGTCAACTACTCCTCGGCGAAGTCGGGCCTGTTCGGGTTGACCAAGACCCTCGCCCGCGAGGCCGCGATGCAGGTGCAGCGCCAGGGCCTGGCCGATGGCGTCGGGATCACCGTCAACGCGGTCACCCCCGGCTACACCGCCACCGAGATGCTCGAGACCGTGCCCCAGAAGGTGCTCGACGGCCTCAAGGCGAAGATCCCGCTGGGCCGGCTCGGGCTGCCCGAGGAGGTCGCGCGCGTCGTGCACTTCCTCGCCGCCGACGCCTCGTCCTACATCACCGGCCAGGTCTGGGGCGTCAACGGCGGCCTGGACATGTAGCTCCGACGGTCCGCCGCTCCGTGCGGCGCTCAGCCTCACGATCCGACTCAGAGGGGTGCACACCGGTGTTCAGCCGCATCGCCGTGGTCAACCGGGGCGAGCCCGCCATGCGGCTCATCCGCGCCGTCCGGGAGCTCGACGCCGAGCACGGGACGCGGACTCGGGTCCTCGCCCTGCACACGGAGGCCGAGCGGCGCGCGGGCTTCGTGCGCGCCGCCGACGAGGGCGTCCTGCTCCGTGAGACGGGGGCCGGCAACCCCTACCTCGACCACGCCGAGCTGGCCCGGGCGCTGCGCACCAGCGGCGCGGACGCCGCCTGGGTGGGCTGGGGCTTCGTCGCCGAGGACCCCGCCTTCGCCGAGCTGTGCGCGGACCTGGGCGTCACCTTCATCGGGCCACCGCCGGAGTCGATGCGGCTGCTGGGCGCCAAGATCGAGGCCAAGGTGCTGGCCGAGCAGACCGGCGTGCCCGTGGCCGCGTGGAGCGGTGGCCCGGTCGAGACGCTGGACGACGGCCGCCGGCACGCCGCGACGATCGGCTACCCGCTGATCGTCAAATCCCGCAGCGGCGGGGGTGGCCGCGGCATCCGCGTGGTCCGCAGCGAGGCGGAGCTGGAGGAGGCGCTCAGCCGCACCCAGGCCGAGGCGCAGCGGACCTTCGGCGACCCCGTGGTGTTCATGGAGCGGCTGGTCGAGGGCGGCCGGCACGTCGAGGTGCAGGTGATCGCCGACAGCCACGGCACGGTGTGGGCGCCCGGGGTCCGGGACTGCTCGGTGCAGCGGCGCAACCAGAAGGTGCTGGAGGAGTCCAGCTCGCCGGCGCTGAGCCCCGAGCAGGCCGCCACGCTGAAGAGCTCGGCGACCGCGCTGGTCAAGGCGGCCGGGTACGTCGGCGCCGGGACCGTCGAGTTCCTCTACCAGCCCGAGGAGCAGCTGTTCACCTTCCTCGAGGTGAACACCCGCCTGCAGGTCGAGCACCCGGTGACCGAGGAGGTCACCGGCCTGGACATCGTCAAGCTCCAGCTGCACGTCGCCGCCGGCGGCCGGCTGGAGGGCGAGCCGCCGGCCGAGAACGGGCACGCGGTCGAGGTCCGGCTCAACGCCGAGGACGCCGAGGCCGGGTTCGCCCCCTCGCCCGGCCGGGTCGAGCTCATGCGGCTGCCGGCCGGCCCCGGGATCCGGGTGGACACCGGCATCGGCGTGGGCGACGTCATCCCGCCCGCCTACGACTCGATGGTCGCCAAGGTCATCGCGTGGGGCCGCGACCGGCCCGAGGCGCTGGCCCGGCTGCGCTGCGCCCTCCGCGAGACCACCGTGGTCCTCCGCGGCGGCACCACCACCAAGTCGTTCCTGCTGGACCTGCTCGACCGCCCGGAGGTCGTCGCCGGAACCGCCGACACCGGCTGGCTGGACCGGACGGGCACCGCAGCGCCCACCGCCCCCGCCGAGTCGGCCTGGGTCGCGCTGGCGCAGGTGGCGATCGACGTCTCCGACGCCGAGGAGGCCTGGGAGCGGGCGGCCTTCCTGGCGTCGGCCCGCGGCGGGCGGCCGCGCGCCCCGCACGAGGTCGGCCGCACCGTCGACCTCGGCCTGCGCGGCGAGGTGTACCGGCTCACCGTCGCGCGCCTGGGCGGGGACCGGTACCGGGTCGGCCTCGACGGCCGGCACGTGGACGTCGAGGTGGACCGGCTGAGCCCGCTGGAGAGCCGGCTGGCCGTCGGCGGCCGGCGGTTCTCCGTCGTGTCGGTGACCGCGCCCGGCTCGCACCTGGTCGAGGTGGACGGCGTCACCCACCGCGTGGGCCGGGACGCCGGCGGCACCGTGCGCGCCCCCGCCCCCGCGGTGGTCGTCGCCGTCCGCGTGCAGCCGGGCGAGGAGGTCGAGGCCGGCCAGACGGTCGCCGTCCTCGAGAGCATGAAGATGGAGACCGCGGTGCGCGCGCCCTTCGCCGGGCGCGTGCGCGAGGTGCTCGGCGCGGTCAACGCCCAGGTCGACGCCGGAGCCGCGCTGATCACGCTCGAGCGCGCCGGGGAGGACGCCGCCGCCTCCACGGGCGAGCGGGTCACCTTCCCCGAGGCGGACGGCGCCGCGCGCGCGGGCGAGCCCCGGGAGCGGGCCCTGGCGCTGCTCGGCGCGATCGAGGCCCTCGTCACCGGCTACGACGTCAGCGCCGGCCACGGCCGCCAGCTGGTCGAGGAGTACGGCCGGGTGCGCGGCGAGCTGCCGGTCGACGACCCGGAGGTGGTGCACCGCGAGCTCGAGGTGCTCACCACCTTCGCCGACCTCGCCGAGCTGTCCCGCAACCGCCCGGCCAGCGAGGAGGAGGAGGCCGACGCGCAGGTGCACAGCCCGCGCGAGTACTTCCACACCTACCTGCACTCCCTCGACGTCGAGCGCGAGGGCCTGCCGGAGAGCTTCCGGGCCCGGCTGGGCCGCGCGCTCCGGCACTACGGCATCGAGGACATGGAGCAGGCCTCGGCGCCCGACGGCGGGGCGTCGGGCCTCGAGCTGCAGGCGGCGGTGCACCGGATCTTCCTGGCCCAGCAGCGGGTCAACGACCAGCTGCCGGCCGTCCTGGCGCTGCTCGACCGGTGGCTGACCGCCCCGGCGATCCCGCCGGACCCGCTGCGCGGCGAGGTCGGGGAGGTCCTCGACCGGCTGGTGGCCGCCACCCAGCTGCGCTACCCCGCCGTGGGCGACCTGGCCCGCGCCGTCCGCTTCCGGCACTTCGAGGAGCCGGTGATCCGCTCGGCGCGGCAGGACGTGCTCGACGAGGCCGACCGGCTGCTGGCCGAGGTCGCGACGGCGGAGGAGCACGACGAGGGCCTGGCCCGCATCGAGGCCCTCGTGGCCAGCCCGGAGCCGCTGATCCGGCTGCTGGCCCAGCGGTTCGGGCGGGAGACCACCGTGCCCGACCCGGTGCTCGAGGTGCTCACCCGCCGCTACTACCGCAGCCGCGACCTGGAGGGCCTGCGGTCGTTCCTCGTCGACGGCCTGTCCTGCGTGGCCGCCGACTACGAGCTGGCCGGGGCCCGGCTGCACCTGCTCGCGGTCATGCTCGAGCGCTCCGACCTGCCGGGGGCGCTGGGGTCGCTGGCCGCGACTCTGGCCGACGTCGCCGACCCGGGGAACCTCGTCGTCGACCTCTACCTGTCCTGGCCGGACCGCCCGGCCGACACCGACGCGGTGGCCGAGGAGCTGCGCGGCATGCTCGGTGAGGCGCCGCCGCTGTGCGCCGGCCGCCGGGTGACCGTCAGCGTGTGCACCCCGGACGGCGAGACCGAGGCGATCACCTTCCGGCCCGCTCCGGAGGGCGGCCTGGCGGAGGAGCGGATCATCCGCGGCCTGCACCCGCTGACGGCTCAGCGGCTGAACCTGTGGCGGCTGAAGAACTTCGACGGCGTCCGGCTGCCCTCGCCCGAGGACACCTTCCTGCTGCACGTGCGGGCCAAGGAGAACCCCGCCGACGAGCGGCTGATCGCGATGGCCGAGGTCCGGGACGTGACGCCGGTGCGCGACGCGAACGGCGCGATCCTCGGGTTCCCGACCTTCGAGCGGCAGCTCACCGCCTGCCTGGAGGGGCTGCGCCAGGCCCAGTCCCAGCGCCCGTCACGCCGGCGGCTGGAGCACAACCGGATCTTCCTCTACGCCTGGCCCGACATCGAGGTGCCGCTGTCGCAGATGGCCGGCTTCGCCGGCGCGACCGCGCCGCTGACCGCCGGCGCCGGCCTGGAGGAGGTCGTGCTGTACGCCCGGCTGCAGGAGCAGGAGGGCCGCCCGCCCCGCGAGGTGGCGCTGCGCTTCGCCCACCTGCCGGGCACCGGGGTGCAGATGCGCGTCACCGACCGCCCCACCGAGCCGATGCGCCCGCTGGACGCCTACACCGAGAAGGTCCTGCGCTCCCGCGCCCGCGGCACCGTCTACCCCTACGAGCTCGCCTCGCTGCTGGCCGGCCCGAGCGGCACCTTCGTCGAGCACGACCTCGACGACACCGGCCGGCTGGTGCCGGTCGACCGCGCCCCGGGCAACAACAAGGCGGGCCTCGTCGCCGGCGTGGTGAGCACGCCGAGCGACCGCTACCCCGAGGGCGTCACCCGCGTGGTGCTCATGGGCGACCCCACCAAGCAGCTGGGCACCGTCTCCGAGCCCGAGTGCCACCGCGTGGTGGCCGCCCTGGACCTGGCCGAGGCGCGCGGCATCCCGGTCGAGTGGTTCGCGCTGTCCTCCGGCGCGCGCATCTCGATGGACAGCGGCACCGAGAACATGGACTGGGTCTCCCGCGCGCTGCGCCGGATCATCGAGTTCACCCAGGCCGGCGGCGAGATCAACGTCGTCGTCGCCGGGATCAACGTCGGCGCCCAGCCCTACTGGAACGCCGAGGCGACGATGCTCATGCACACCAAGGGCATCCTGGTGATGACGCCGGACAGCGCGATGGTGCTGACCGGCAAGCACTCGCTCGACTACTCCGGCGGGGTCTCGGCCGAGGACAACTTCGGCATCGGCGGGTACGACCGGGTCATGGGCCCCAACGGGCAGGCGCAGTACTGGGCGCCGAACCTCACCGCCGCCCACGAGCTGCTGGTGCAGCACTACGAGCACGCCTACCGGGCGCCGGGGGAGCGGTGGGCCCGGCCGGCGCCGACGTCGGACCCGCGCGACCGCGACGTGCGCGAGTTCCCGCACCAGCACCCGGCCAGCGACTTCACCACCGTCGGGGACATCTTCTCGGCCGAGGCCAACCCGGACCGCAAGAAGCCCTTCGACATCCGCACGGTCATGCGCGCGGTCGCCGACGCCGACCACCCGCCGCTGGAGCGCTGGGCCGGCATGGCCGACGCCGACACCTCGATCGTGTTCGACGCCCACCTGGGCGGCCGCCCGGTCACGATGCTGGGCATCGAGTCGCACCCGATCCCGCGCCGCGGGGCCTACCCGACCGACGGGCCCGACCAGTGGACGGCGGGCACGCTGTTCCCCCGGTCGTCGAAGAAGACCGCGCGGGCGATCAACGCGACCAGCGGCAACCGGCCCCTGGTGGTGCTGGCCAACCTGTCGGGCTTCGACGGCTCCCCGGAGTCCCTGCGCAACCTGCAGCTGGAGTACGGGGCCGAGATCGGCCGGGCCATCACCAACTTCGACGGCCCGATCGTCTTCTGCGTGGTGTCGCGCTACCACGGCGGCGCCTTCGTCGTCTTCTCCGGTGTCCTCAACGACAACATGGAGGTCCTCGCCGTCGAGGGCTCCTACGCCTCGGTGCTGGGCGGGGCCCCGGCCGCGGCGGTGGTCTTCACCCGCGACGTCGACCAGCGCACCGCCAAGGACCCCCGCGTCCAGGAGCTCGAGGCCGCCATCGCCGCCGCCGAGGGCGTCGAGGCCGCGCACCTGCGGGTGGAGCTCGCCGCGCTGCGGACCACCGTCCGGTCCGAGAAGCTCGGCGAGGTCGCCGCCGAGTTCGAGGCCATCCACGACATCGAGCGGGCCCGGCAGATGGGGTCGGTGCACGCCATCATCCCCGCCGCCGAGCTCCGCCCCCGCCTCATCGACGCCGTCGAGCGGGGCATCGACCGCGCCGGCGGACAGCCGTAGCCCACGAGCTGAGAGGACCAGCATGAACGCGTTCGTCCTGAACCGTCACGGCCGCATGGTGTTCCCGTCCAACATCGTGCCGGAGCTGGACTTCTCCACGGTCGAGACGCTCGACCAGCTGGACGAGGTCATCCGCCGGGACTTCGAGACCAAGGCGCCGAGCGGGACCGACATCCTGGAGCGGGTGCGCACCGGCGACTACGCGACGAAGTACGCGCTGATGCGCGACCTCGCGCTCAACCTGTTCTGGGCCAACCGCTTCTCGATCACCATGTACGAGAAGCGGCCGATGCGGTGGGCCGACGTGCCGCGGCACCGCTCCGACGTCTTCCTCCCGGTGGTGGAGCCGTGGGAGGAGGGCGAGACCAAGGTCGCCGCCGTGCAGGAGGCCTACCCGACGCTGCCGGCGCAGTGGGACGCTGAGGTCGAGGACCGCATCTTCGGCGTCCTGTTCGACGTCTTCGCCAACCGCAAGCACCACGCCACGACCCTGCCGGCGATCAAGCCGACGGTCGCCGAGTTCCTGGACGAGCCGGACAGCCTCACCTTCCGGCTGCCGTCCTACGACCCCGACTACCCGGTCTACGACTACCGCGACATCCTCGACTGCGACGAGGACGTGCCGGAGCTGGAGTCGCTGCACCGCTGGGCGATGGTGCTGCACAACCAGTACCCGTGGGAGCGGGCGCAGCTGGAGCTGGCCACCGCCGACCAGCTGTCCGACGACGACTACGTGGTCGTCTTCACGCCGCGGGACAAGTCGGTGCGCGACTTCCTCCGCCGGCTGGACGACGACGCCCCGGCCGCGCCGGCCCCGCAGCCGCGCGAGTCGCGCCAGCCGATCCGGCCCTACCGCGAGATCGACGTCCGCCGCGACTTCCGGGTCATGCCGCGGCTGGAGGCGCTGTCCGCGGTGCACGGCGACCAGGTCTGCAGCAACGACGACCTGATCCGCAACACCGCCTACAACTGGTCGCCGATGAGCGCCGAGGAGATCCGGCAGAAGACCGGGATCGAGCAGCGCCGGTACAGCTCGGTCAGCCTCGAGCAGCTGGCACTGCAGGCGGCGGAGGCGGCCCTGGAGAAGGCCGGCCGCGGGCCGGAGGAGTTCGGCGGCGTGTTGGTCTGCACCTGCACCAGCTCCCGGCTGATCCCGTCGCTGGCCACCTACCTGTGCGGCCAGCTCGGCATGTACCAGGTCGCGGCGGCCTACGACATCATCGCCGCCTGCGCCGGCATGCCCTACGGCCTGGCCGAGGCCACCCGGCTGCTCCAGGAGGTGGAGCGGCCGGTGCTCGTGGTCTGCGTGGAGAAGTTCTCCGACAAGATCGGCAACGTCCGCACCTCGCGGATGATCTTCGGGGACGGCGCGTCGGCGATGGTCGTCGGCGTCGCGCCGGGCGGCGCGGAGCCCGACCTGCTGGTCATGAAGACCTACGCCAGCGGGCCGGCCAGCCAGGTCAACTCGATCCTGTGGCCGAACCCCGAGTTCGACAACAACATCACGGTGTTCGGTCCCGAGGTGAAGGCGCTGGCCGGCCGGTACCTGGGGCAGATGATCGAGGAGCTCTCGGCGCTGCCGGACCCGGACGGGCGCGCGGCCTCGCTCATGGAGAGCGTCGACCTCATCGTCCCGCACCAGGCCAACAAGACGATGGTCATCCAGCTGGCCGAGCGCGCCGGCCTGACCGCCGACCAGCTCTACTTCAACATCGAGGACGTCGGCAACACCTCCTCGGCGAGCATCCCGCTGGCCATCCACGACGCGGTGCGGGACGGCGTCCTCACCGAGCCGCAGCGGATCTTCGCGCCGGGCTTCGGCGCCGGGGCGGTCGCGGGCTACGCGATCATGCGGCTGGACCCGTCCGTGGTCGCGGTCCAGACCACGTCCGGCGCCGGCCCGGCGGCCGAGCAGCCCGCGGTGCCGGGCGCCCCGGCCGAGGCGGGGGACCGCCCGACGCCGTCGGACGACGTGGGGGTCGCCTTCGCCTGATCCTCACCTCTTGACCTCGAGCGCGCTCGAGGTCCGACGCTGGGTCATCGGCCGCCTCCGAGGAAAAACCGGTGGCGGCCGATGACCCAGCGGCCCAGATTCGGTCAGTGGGTCGAGAGATGCTGCGACCGACTCCGAGGTGAGGACAACGCGATGACGGCAGACCCACCCCTGGCCATCGAGGCGACCGGGCTGACGAAGTCCTTCGGCGACACCCGCGCCGTGGACGGTGTCGACCTCGCCGTCCCGGCGGGGGCGATCTACGGCGTCCTGGGGCCGAACGGGGCCGGCAAGACCACGACGATCCGCATGCTGGCCACGCTCATCGCCCCCGACGCCGGCAGCGCCCGCGTGCTGGGGCACGACATCGTCGCCGAGGCCGACGCGGTGCGCGGGCTGGTCAGCCTGACCGGCCAGCTGGCGTCGGTGGACGAGGAGCTCACCGGTCGGGAGAACCTGGTGCTCCTGGGCCGGCTGCTGGGCCACCGGCGGGCCGCCGCCCGGGCCCGCGCCGACGAGCTGCTGGAGGCGTTCGGCATCGCCGACGCCGCCGGCCGGCTGGTCAAGCACTACTCCGGCGGCATGCGCCGGCGGCTGGACATCGCGGCCAGCCTCGTGGTCACCCCGCAGCTGGTGTTCCTGGACGAGCCGACGACCGGGCTGGACCCGCGCTCGCGCAACCAGGTGTGGGAGATCGCCCGCGCCCTCCAGGCCGAGGGGACGACGATCCTGCTCTGCACCCAGTACCTGGAGGAAGCCGACCAGCTCGCCGACGGGATCGTGGTCATCGACCGCGGCCGGGTCATCGCCGAGGGCACCCCGGGGCAGCTGAAGTCCTCGGTCGGCACCGGCACCCTGCACGTGCGGCTGCTCGACCCGGAGGGCCGCGCCGACGCGGCCGCGGTCCTGGAGCGGGCGGTCGGTGCGGTGGTCCTCGAGGCCGATCCCGCCGCGCTGTCGGCAGCCTGCTCCGACGCCGAGCGGGCCGCGTTCGGTGTCGGCGAGCTGGCGCGGGCCGGCGTCGGCATCGCCGACTTCTCCCTCGACCAGCCCAGCCTGGACGAGGTCTTCCTCGCGCTCACCGGACACGCGGCCGATGACGCCGCCCGCACCCTCGAGGAGCAGTCGTCATGACCGCCACCACGACCCCGACCGGCGCGGCCGACACCCTCGCCGTCCGCCGCGCCATCGCCTCCACCGCCCGGCCGCCCCGGCCGGGGCCGCTGTCGACGGCGCTGACGTTCGGCTGGCGCGGCATGCTCAAGGTCAAGCACGTGCCCGAGCAGCTGCTCGACGTCACGGTGACCCCGGTGATGTTCCTGCTGATGTTCACGTACCTGTTCGGCGGCGCCATCGCGGGCTCGACCAGCGCCTACCTGGACTACACCCTCCCCGGGCTGCTGGTCATGTCGGTGCTGTTCACGACCGTGTACTCCGGCGTCAGCCTGAACACCGACCTCACCAAGGGCGTGGTCGACCGGTTCCGCTCGCTGCCCATCTGGCGGCCGGCGCCGCTGCTCGGGTCGCTGCTGGGCGACAGCGTCCGGTACGTGGTGGCCGGCACGGTGATCATCGTCGTCGGCCTCGCCCTGGGGTACCGCCCGGACGGCGGGTTCCCCGGGGCGGTCGGGGCGCTGGCGCTGGTCGTCGTGTTCTCGTTCGGGCTGTCCTGGGTGTTCTGCGTGCTCGGGCTGCTGCTGCGCTCGCCGAACGCGGTCATGAACGCCGGGTTCATGGGCATCTTCCCGTTGACGTTCCTGTCCAACGTCTTCGTCGACCCGGCCACGCTGCCCGGGCCGCTGGAGGCGTTCGTCGACGTCAACCCGATCTCGCTGCTGGCCACGGCGTCCCGCTCGCTCATGGCCGGCACGCCGGACGGAACGGCGATCGGGGTGTCCCTCGCGGTGGCGGTCGCGCTGGCGGCGGTGTTCCTCCCGGTGACCACCCGGCTGTACCGCAGCAGGTGACCCTCCCGGGCCTCGCAGGGCGGGCTACGTTCGGAGGATGACCAGCGCGGAACACGACCCCTCGCGGTCCGTGCGGCCGATCGAGAGGTCGATCCGCACGGACCTCCGGGGCGACCTGACCTACGCGGGCTACCTGGAGCTGGACGCCCTGCTGTCCGCGCAGCACCCGCGCAGCGAGCCGGTGCACCACGACGAGCTGCTGTTCATCGTCCAGCACCAGACCAGCGAGCTGTGGTTCAAGCTCGTGCTGCACGAGCTGCGCGCCGCCTGCCGCTACCTGGCCGGGGACGAGCTCGCGCCGGCGCTGAAGTGCCTGGCCCGCGTGAAGCACGTCCAGCGGACGCTCATCGAGCAGTGGTCGGTGCTGGCCACCCTGACGCCGCGGGAGTACGTCCAGTTCCGGGGGGCGCTGAGCAGCGCGTCGGGCTTCCAGTCGCACCAGTACCGCGCAGTGGAGTTCGTGCTGGGCAACAAGAACGCCGGGATCCTCCCGGTGTTCGACGGCGAGCCGGCGGCCCGGGCGATGCTGGCCGAGCTGCTGGCGGCGCCCACCCTCTACGACGAGTTCCTGCGCCACCTGGCCCGGCTGGGCCTCGACGTCCCCCGGGAGGTCCTGGACCGCGACGTGCGCGAGCCCTGGGCCTTCTCCCCAGGGCTGGTGCCGGTGTTCCGCCGGGTCTACGAGTCCGAGGACACCCCGTGGGGCGTCTACGAGGCGTGCGAGAGCCTGGTGGACGTCGAGGACGCGTTCCAGCTGTGGCGGTTCCGGCATCTGCGCACGGTGCAGCGCACCATCGGCTTCAAGACCGGCACCGGCGGCTCGTCGGGGGTCGGCTTCCTCCGCCGGGCCCTGGACCTGACCTTCTTCCCGGAGCTCTACGCCGTCCGCACCGAGATCGGCAGCTGAGGGGCTTGTCCCCGGCGACGGCCGGGGACGACCATGGCCCCGCCGTCCACCGCGAGGAGGCCGCCATGACCCAGGACCCCCAGGAGCTGTCGGGCGACTACGGCTACGACATGGCGCACGAGGGGAGCCCCGGCCGGGCCGCGCCGGCGGCGCCGCGACCGCCGCGGCCGGCGCCGTCGCGCCCGGAGGACCAGGCCGGCGACATGGCCTACGACGAGGCGCACGACTTCTGACCCGCCGGTCCGAGTACCTGACCCGCCGGGCCGGGTACCTGGCCCGGCGTGGTGGGAACCGGACAGGGGTTGCTGGGGGCGCTGCTCGGCCGGGGTCGGGGGCGCCGGCTGGAGCTGCGCACCGACGAGGGGCGGTCGGCTTCGCGCCTGGAACTGTTCTTCGACCTCGCCTTCGTGCTGGTCGTCGCCGAGCTGGCGATCCACCTGCGGGCCGAGGTGACCTGGCAGGGGGAGCTGGAGTTCGCCGGGCTGTTCACCACCGTGTGGTGGGCGTGGGTCAGCTCCACGCTCTACGCCAACCGCTTCGACCACGACGACGTCGTCTACCGGTTGTACAAGCTCGCCGGCATGGCGGCCGTCATCGGGATGGCCGCCACGGCGACCGAGGCGACCGGGGAGCGCTTCGGGCTCTTCGTCGGCTGCCAGGTGCTGCTGCGGGCGATCCTGCTCCTGCAGTACCACCGCGCCTACCGGCACGTGGCGCAGGCCCGCCCGGTGGCGCGGCTGTACATGGCCGGCGCGGCGGCAGGGGCGCTGCTGTGGGTGGTGTCGCTGGCCGTGCCCCGGCCGCTGGGGTTCGCGCTGTGGGGCGCGGCCGTGCTGGTCGAGGCGCTGGTGCCGCTGCTGGCCACCCGGTCCTCGGCCGACGTCCCGCTGCACGTCGAGCACCTGCCCGAGCGGTTCGCGCTGTTCGTCATCCTCGTGCTGGGCGAGTCGGTGGCCGGCATCGCGCACGGCCTCGCCGACGCCGCGTGGTCGGCGAGCGCCATCCCGGTCGCCGTCCTCTCCTTCGTCCTCGCCGCGGGGTTGTGGTGGAGCTACTTCGACCTGGCCGGCGCCCGGGCCAAGCGGCTGCTCGACGAGGCCGGCGCCAGCAGCAGCTCGCACGCCCACGACGCGTACGTGTTCGGCCAGCTGCCACTCACGCTCGCCCTCGCGACGGTCGGCGCGGGGGTGGAGCTGGCCGTCGTGCAGAGCGCCGAGGGCGAGGTGCCGGCCGGGACGCGGCTGCTGCTCGGCGGCGGGGTCGCCGTCTACCTGCTGTCGGTGTCCCTCACGACCGCGGGCATGGCACGGGGCTCCCGGCGCGGCTGGTGGTGGCCGGCGGGAGCGGCCGTCGTCGCCGGTCTCGACGCCGCCCTGGAGCTGCCGGCCGGAGTGGTGGTCGGCGCCCTGGCGGCGCTCGTGGTCGCGGTGGTGATCGGGGGGATGGCGCAGCGGGCCGCCGGCCGCCTGGACGTCGAGGAGGTCTGACCCCGGGAGCTCAGGGCGCCGTGACCCGGTCCGCCCGGGCGGCCAGCTCCCGCACGACCTCCCCGGCCGTCGCGTGGCGGACGCCGAGGAGCCCCGCCTCCTCCAGGTGGGAGCCCCGGACCCCGGAGATCGCGTCGGAGACCAGGAGCACCCGGTAGTCGCGCTCGCTGGCGCCGTAGACCGTGGCCCGGGGGCAGTTGGGGTAGTTGCAGCCGGCCAGGACGACGGTGCTGACACCCTGCCCGCGCAGCTGCTCGTCGAGCCGGGTCCGGTGGAACGACCCCCAGCGCGGCTTCCAGATCGCCCACTCCCGGTCGGCGAGGACCTGCAGCCCGCCGCCGAGCAGCAGGTCCGGGTCGAGGTCCGGGGCGCCCGGGGGACGCAGGGCGGGGACGATCTGCGAGCCGGCCGAGCCCGGGCGCACCAGGGGCGAGCCCGCGGCGACCAGCGCGCGCCGGGGGAGGTCGACGTCGTCGCCGGTGTACAGGCGGACGACGTGGACGACCGGCAGCGCGGCCGCCCGGTAGGCCCGCAGCAGCGTCCCGATCACGGGCACCACCTGGGTCGTGCCGGGGACGGGCGAGGCGCCGCCGTCCACGAAGTCGACCTGGGTGTCGACCACGACCAGCGCCGAGCGGTCGAGCTCCGGTGCGGTGTGCGGATCCGGGTCGCCCGGCCAGGTCCCCACGACGATCTCCCTCCGCTGCGGGCCGGACGGTGTCCCGTCCCTCCGCGGAACCGTCCCCCGTCCGGGCGATGGGGGCAACCCCTCCTTGACCGAACCGTTCCGGATCGCCACGATGCCGACGTGACCCAGATCACGCTCTCGGCCCGCCCGGACGGCCCTCCCGGGGCCGCGCGATGAGACTCGTGTCCTTCTCCTCCTCCTCCTCCCGCGACGGGTCGGTGCGGCTCGGCGTCGACACCGCCGCCGGCGTGGTGGAGGTGCCGGAGGGTTCCGGTGCCCCGGTCACCGTCCGGGACCTGCTCGCGGCCGGTCCCGCGGGGCTGGACCGGGTGCGGGCGGTCGTGGCCGACGCCGACGGCGCCGTGCCCCTGGAGTCGCTGCGCCTCGCCCCTGCGGTCCCCGACCCCGCCAAGATCATCTGCGTCGGGCTGAACTACCAGAAGCACGCCGCCGAGGGCGGCATGCCCGTGCCCGAGCAGCCCATCTACTTCGCCAAGTTCGGCAACAGCCTCGCCGGGTCCGGCGCGGACGTCGTCATCCCCGCCGCCACGCGCAGGGCCGACTACGAGGTCGAGCTGGTCGCGGTCGTCGGCCGGCGGACGCGCGGGGTGTCGGTCGAGGCGGCCCTGGACTCGGTGTTCGGCTACGCCACCGGCAACGACCTGTCGGCGCGCGAGCTGCAGATGCGCAGCAGCCAGTGGACGTACGGCAAGGCGATCGACGGCTTCGCGCCCCTGGGGCCCTTCCTCGTGACGGCCGACGAGGTCCCCGACCCACAGGCCCTCGACCTGCGGTGCTGGGTCAACGGCGAGCTCCGGCAGGACTCCAACACCCGCGACATGGTCTTCTCCGTCGCCGAGTTGGTCAGCGACCTGTCCCAGATCATGACCCTGGAGCCCGGTGACGTCATCTACACCGGCACGCCGGAGGGCGTGATCCTCGGCATGGCCGACCCCGTCTGGCTGCAGCCGGGCGACGAGGTCGCCTGCGAGGTCCAGGGCCTCGGGCGCCTGGTGACGCGGCTGGTGGCCGACCCGACCTGACCGCCCGGTCGCCCCACCGCGGCCCGCCGGGGGCGGCGGCGCCCGGTCCCGCACCACCCCCGTCGACGAGGAGAGTCCGTGGAACCGTCGCTGTTGTCCCTGCTGCCGCCGCTGGTCACGATCGTGCTGGCGATCACGACCCGCCGGATCCTCATCTCCCTCGGGGTCGGCATCGTCCTCGGCGCGCTCCTGGCCAGCCAGTGGGACGTCGTCGCCGCCGGCCGGCTCGTCCTCGACACGGCGGGCGGGCTCATCGTCGCGGAGGGGGCCGTGGCCGAGGAGGTCTACATCCTCGCCGCCGTCGTCCTCATCGGGGTGCTGACGTCGTTCATCTACGTCTCCGGCGGGCTGGTCACCTTCGCGTCCTGGGCCATCAGCAGGGTGCGGACCCGGGTGCAGGCACAGTTCGTCCCCGTCCTCACCGGCATCGTGATCTTCTTCGACGACGCCTTCAGCAGCCTCGTCGGTGGGACGATCAGTCGGCCCATCACCGACGAGCACCGCATCTCCCGGGCCAAGCTGTCCTACTTCGTGGACTCCACGGCCGCCCCGGTGATCATCCTGGTCCCGATCTCCGGCTGGGCCGCCTTCATCGCCGCCACGATGGCCGGCATCCTCGACGAGAACGGCGTCGAGGGCATCAGCGGCTACGAGGCCTACCTGCAGTCCATCCCCGCGATGCTGTACCCGATCACCGCCCTGCTGCTGGTCATCGCGGTCGCCTACTTCACCATCGACTTCGGGCCGATGCGCCGGCACGAACGCGCCGCCGTCGAGCAGGGGAAGCTGTTCGACGACTCCCGCGGGGCCGTGCCGGGGGAGACCGACCGCAACCTGCCGGTCCGCAACGACGGGCGCATCGGCGACCTCGTGTGGCCGGTGGCCACGCTCATCGCGGTCACGGTGGTCGGAGCCCTCTGGATCGGCATCGCCCGGGCCGAGGGCTCGCTCGCCCCCATGGACATCCTGGCCAACACCGACGTCATCCTCGCGCTGTTCATCGGGACCGTCGCGGCCTGCCTGCTGGGAGCGGCCATCCTGATGCGCCGCGGGGTCGGGCCCGGGCTGCTGGGCCGCGCCGCCGTCTCCGGCGTCCGGTCCATGCTCATGGCCGCGGCGGTGCTCTTCCTCGCCTGGATCACCGCGGAGATCATCGGCGAGCTCGGGATCGGCGAGTACCTGGCCGGCGTGATCGACGACGCCCTGCCCGTGGCCCTGCTGCCGGTGATCCTCTTCCTGCTCGCCTCGTTCATCTCGTTCTCCATGGGCAGCACCTTCGGCACCTTCGGCCTGCTGCTCCCGATCGCGGCGGAGATCGCCGTGTCCCTCGACTCCGGCCTGCTGATCCCCGTCTTCGGCGCGGTGCTCGCCGGGGCGATCTTCGGGGACCACACGTCACCGCTGTCGGACACCACGATCCTGTCGTCCATCGGGTCGGGGGTGCACCTCATCGACCACACGACGACGCAGCTGCCCTATGCCCTCGTCGCCGCCGCCGCGTCCGCCGTCGGCTTCGTCGTGACCGGCGTGACGGAGAGCACCGGCCTCGGCCTGCTCGCGGCCGTCGTCGCCCTCGCTGCGGCGGTCGCCGTCCTGCGCGTCCGCTCGCGGCCGGTGTCGGAGGTCGCCCAGCCGGGCCGGGTGGAGGGCACCGACTCCGTCAGCGGGTGAGCCGGGACCGGCGCCCTCGTCGGGAGGGCGCCGGTTCGGGCACCATCGCTCCCGCACCGACGCAGCGGAGGACGGGAGAACCGGGTGGACGGCGTCCTCGTGGTCGATGCCCTGGTGGCGGTCCTCGCCGTCGCGCTGCTGGCTCCGCTGGCGGTGGGGCTGGTGCCGCGGCTCCCCGTCCCGCAGGTGGTGCTGCTGCTGGGCGGCGGGATCCTCATCGGCCCGCAGGTGCTCGGCCTCAGCTCGCCGTCGGGCGTCCAGGTGCTCGCCGACGTGGGCCTCGGGTTCGTGTTCCTGCTCGCCGGCTACGAGGTGGACCTGCGGCTGGCCCGCGAGGACGCCGGACG
The DNA here is from genome assembly GCF_048569675.1 of Geodermatophilus sp. CPCC 206100. Taxonomy (NCBI): domain Bacteria; kingdom Bacillati; phylum Actinomycetota; class Actinomycetes; order Geodermatophilales; family Geodermatophilaceae; genus Geodermatophilus; species Geodermatophilus sp. CPCC 206100. Next base: position 9,857 of record NZ_JAQISV010000044.1, on the reverse strand, counting down.
CCGGGCCGTCGTGGCGTGGGCGGTGTCGCTCGTCCTCGCCATCGGGGTGGTGGGGGTGCTGGCGGCGGCGGGGCTGGTCCGCGCGTTCGTGCCGGTGGCGCTCGGCCTGACCACCACCGCCCTCGGGACGCTGCTGCCGGTGCTCCGCGAGAACGGCCTGCTCCAGGGCCGGCTCGGGCGGTACCTGCTGGCCGCCGGCGGGGTGGGAGAGCTGTTCCCGGTCCTGGCGATCGCGCTGTTCCTGGGGTCGCAGAACCGGCTCACCGCGCTGGCGTCGCTGGCCGCCGTGGCGGTGCTCGCCCTGCTGCTCGGGCTGGCCCGTCGGGTGGTGCGGGAGGGCGGGCGGCTGGCCACGGTGATCGACCGGGGCCAGCACGAGACCGCGCAGATCACCCTGCGCGCGACGATCCTGCTGCTGATCACGCTGATCGCCGTCACCGACGAGTTCCACCTGGACGCGGTCCTGGGCGCCTTCCTGGCGGGCGTGGTGCTCCGGCGCTGGGTGGGGGAGGCCTCGCCGGCGCTGGAGTCCAAGCTCGACGCGGTCGGCTACGGCTTCTTCATCCCCATCTTCTTCGTGTACTCGGGGATGAGCCTGGACCTGCACTCGATCGCGGAGGCGCCGCTGCGGGTCGCGCTGTTCCTCGTCCTCCTGTTGGCCGTCCGCGGGGCGCCGGCGCTGCTGGTGTACCGGGGGGTGCTGTCCTGGCGGGAGCGCGGCCAGACGGCGCTGGTGACGGCCACCGCGCTCCCGGTGCTGGTGGCGCTCACCGAGATCGGGCTGCGCAACGGCACGATGCTGCCGCAGAACGCCGCGGCGCTCGTCGGGGCCGGCGTGCTCACCGTGCTGCTGTTCCCCGCGCTGGCGCTGGCCCTGCGCGAGCGCCGGGAGGAGCCCGGCGGTCAGCCCCGTCCACCGGCCGGCCGGGGGAACAGGCGCCGCTCCAGCGGCGGGGTGAGGAAGAGCAGGAAGAGCGCGTAGTAGTTGACGCCGGGCACGAGCACGCCGAGCAGCAGCGCCAGCACGAAGGTGCCCGTGGTGACCAGCCCCGCCCGCGGGTCCACGGGCGGGGTGCCGGGGCGCTGCAGGGCCGGGCGGCGCCGGATGAGCAGGGTCAGCGCGGTGAGCAGGGCCGAGCTCGCCGCCATGGTGCCGATGTAGAGCCCCACGGCCGGGCGGGCCGCGCCGTAGACGGCGACCACCTGCGTGGCGAAGGGCAGGACGACGATCGTCAGCAGCCAGGCGAAGTTGACCAGGACGAAGGCGTGGTCGTAGGCGCCCACCTGCTCGACGAGCCGGTGGTGCACCAGCCACAGGCGGGCGATGACGGCGAAGCTGAGGAGGAACGCCCCGAACTGGGCGGCGTCCGCGCGCAGCACCTCGGCGAGGTCGTCGGCCGGCGCGACGTCGGCCAGGACCTCGACCAGCGGCAGCACCAGCAGGGTGATGGCGATGGCCACGACGGCGTCGAGGAACGTGACGAGACGGTCGAGGCCCCGTTCGGTCCGCACGGTCGGCAGGCTAGGCGACGGCCCGGCCGCGCTCACCGGTCCGCGCGCGGGGCGCCGACCACCACGCCGGGCCGGACGGGGTGCGGCGCGCTCGCGAACAGGTCGACCAGCGCGTCCCACGAGGTCCGCCGGCCGGGCGGGAACCGGCGCTCCGAGCGGTGCCGGCGCGGCGAGTCCGCCGGGTACCGCCGGACGGCCCAGAACGACTGCGGCCGCGCCAGGCGGACCGCGGCGACCGCCGCCACCACCGGGACGAACACGCCCACCACGCCGAGCACCGTGCGGCCCTTGAGGACGGCGACGATCGCGAAGGCGAGGTTGACCGCCACCGTGATCGCCAGCGGCACGTCAGCCGGCAGCTCCTGGGCGTCGAACGGGTTGGCGCCGACCAGCAGCAGCCCGCCCACCACCAGCGCGATGAGCACCGCGTCGATGGAGCTGCGGCCCTCCCGCGACCAGTACACGTCCTCCAGGTGCAGCCACAGCGCGAACTCGTCGAGGGTCAGCGCGGCGCCCACCCCGAACAGCACCGCCAGGATCGGCCGCCCGGCACCGTCGGGACGGTAGGTCAGCTCCACGAGCCCGGTGCCCAGCAGCAGGAAGATGCCGTACACCTCGTGGTGCAGGTGCACGCCGCCGACGCTCGCGTCCCGGAACGGGCCCCGGCCGGTGCGGATGGCCCGCGTGATGAACCGGGTGGTCAGGAAGGTCAGCAGGAAGGCGCCGAGCATCCAGGCCACCACGACGCGGCGGCCGGCGAGGACGGGCAGCAGCTCCAGTTCGATGCCCACTGCGTCTCCCGCGCGCCCGAGGTCTCCGGCCGGCCCGATCGTCGCGCCGCTGTCAAGGCCGGGCCGTCTCCCGGTCTCCCAGGCGGGGTAGGGGCGGGGCATGGACGACGGACCGCGCGAGGGCACCCTGCGGCTGGCCGACGGCCGGGTGCTCGGGTACGCCGAGTACGGCGACCCGCGGGGGCGGGTGGTGCTCGGGTGTCACGGGTCCCCCAGCTCCCGGCTGGAGCGGCACGTCGAGGACGCCGCCGACTACACGCGCTGGGGGATCCGGTTCGTCGTCCCCGACCGGCCCGGGTTCGGCGGCTCCGACCCGCAGCCGGGCCGGCGGGTGACCGACTGGCCGGCCGACGTCGCCGCCCTGCTCGAGTCGCTGGGGGTCGACCGGTTCAGCGTGCTCAGCCTCTCCGGCGGCGCGGCCTACGCCCTGGCGTGTGCGCACGTCCTCGGCGACCGGGTGCTCGGGGTGGGGGTGCTGGGCGGCGCGCCGCCGCCCGACGTCCCGTGGCCGTGGCCGGACTGGGTGCCGCACCGGGTGCGCTCGGCCGTGCACCGGCCGGTCCCGGGTGCGGCGGCGCTGCTCAGGCCCGTGTTCGCGCCCGCCGCCCGACGCCCGCAGCTGATCCCGCGGTACCTGCAGGCACGGCTCAACCCGACCGACCGGCGGGTGCTCGCCCGCCCCGCCGTCCACCGGCTGCTCGCCGCCACCTTCACGGAGGGGCTGCGGCAGGGGCCGGGCGGGCTGGCCGCCGACCGGGCGCTGCTCCTGCGGCCGTGGGGCTTCCCCGTGGGGGAGGTGCGCCAGCACGTGCACGTGTGGCACGGCACCCAGGACTGGCAGGTGCCGGTCGCGCTGGGGCGGGTGCTCACCGCCATGCTGCCCCGCGCGACCGGGCACTGGCTGGGCGGCGAGGGCCACTTCGCCGTCTTCGACCACGCCGCGGAGGTGTACGCCGCCCTCCGGCCCTGACGCCGTCCTCGCTCGGCGTGTTTGAGCCATCGGCGTGTCGGGAACCCCGCGGGCAACCGGCCCCGGCGTGGTCGTGAAATCCCCGCGCCGGGGCCGTGGCGCCTCCGCGGCCGGGAGCCGCCGCGCCCTCAGCGCCCCGCGGTCAGGACGCCGATCGCGGTGACGGGCAGCGGGAGGGACGTGGCGGTGCCCACCGGGACCGGCACCTCCTCGGGGGAGGTGAACGGCACCTCCTGCGGGCAGACCGTCCCCTCGGGCGGCAGCGTGCCCGTCACCAGGTAGCTGTCGGTCGCGCTGTCGATGCAGGCGGAGTTTCCGCCGTAGGCGGTGTGCCCGTCGCCGTCCATGGTGATCAGCCGGGCGTTGCCGAGCTGCTCGGTCAGGGCGACGGCGCCGGAGTACGGCGTCGCCGGGTCGTGGGTGGTGCCGACGACCAAGACCGGCGGCGCCGAGGGGTCGGCGACGAACGGGCCGCTGAACGCGTCCTCGTCCCGCACCGGCCACAGCGCGTGGAAGAGGAGGTTGTGGCTGCCGAGGAGGCGCCAGAAGTGCGGGAACTCGACCCACTCCTGCGCACTGCGCCGCAGGTAGGGGTCGCGGTCGGCCGGCCACTGCTGGTCGGCGGCGGTGATGGCGGCCAGCGCGTCGCCGGTCGGGGCGTTCGCCGCCGCGAGCAGGGACGACAGTGCCCGGACCAGCGAACCGTCGCCGTCCTCGGCCGCGGCGAGAGCAGCGGCGAGCACCCCCCACGCCTGCTTGGCGTAGAGCAGCTGGAACGTCACCACGCGGATCTCGTCGCCGACGACCGGTGTCGGGTCCTCGGGGAACCCGGGAACGGGCAGCGGGGTCGCGTCCGCCGTCGCCAGCAGGGCGTCGAACGCGGCGTGCGGGTCGCTCCCGCCGAAGCCGGAGCAGGCGACCTGGTCGGCGGCGCAGGCGTCGAGGAAGCGGTCGAGGGCGTCCTCGAAGCCGCCGAGCTGGAGGGTCCGCAGCGCCAGCGGGTCCTCGACGTACAGGTCCGGGTCGACCCCGCCGTCGAGGACCAGGGCCCGGTACCGGTCGGGGAACAGGCTGGCGTACGTGGCGCCGAGGAAGGTGCCGTAGGAGAAGCCCAGGTAGCTCAGCCGCTCCTCGCCGAGGGCGGCGCGCAGGACGTCCATGTCCCGGGCGACGTTCGCCGTCGACAGGTGCTCGAGGATCGCGCCGTTGTTGGCCCGGCAGGCGTCCACGTAGCGCTGGAAGACGGCGACCAGCGCGTCGACGTCGAGCCCGAAGGGGTCCGCCGCCGGGGTCAGGGGCTCCGGCGGGGCGTTGCACGCGACGGCCGGGGTGCTCTGGCCCACCCCGCGCGGATCGAACCCGACGATGTCGAAGCGCTGGTTGAGCGCACCGAACAGGACGGGGCCCAGGGTCTGCAGGACCTCCACGGAGGGCCCGCCCGGGCCGCCCAGGTTGAAGAACAGCGACCCGATCCGGTTCGCCGGGTCCGTCGCGGGGATCCGGGCGACGGCGATCTCGACCTGCTCCCCGGCGGGGTCGTCGTAGTCCATGGGCAGCGGTGCGCGGGCGCACTCGACGCCGGCCGCGGTGGCCTCGGGCGTCGTTCCGCACGACGCCCACGCCAGCACGGGGACCGCCACCGGCTCGGTCTCCGGCTGGGCGCCCGCGACCGCCGGCGTGGCGCCGACCAGCAGGGCGACCAGCCCGCCGACGACGGTGCTGCGACGACTCGGCATGGGACACCGACCCCTCCGGGAGAGGGCACGGCGACGTGCCCGATGCGTGGTCGCGGGCAGTCAACCGGGACGCGGGGCCGGGCGTCACCGGTCCGGGGTTGAGTTCTCCGCGAGTTCCGAAACGGCTGTCGCGTGCCGTCACGGTGCGGGTGCGAGCCCTGACCGCCAGGCCGCGGCGGCCGCGTCAGCCAGCCGGCCGCCAGCCCAGCGCCGGGCCGAGCCGGGTCGCGACGTCGGTGAGGATCTGCTCGTAGTCGGCGTCGGCGAAGCTGAACGGCAGTGCGAAGACCACCTCGGTCACCTCGCGGAAGCCGGCGTGGGCGTACAGCGCCTCGGCGATCTCCTCCGACGTGCCCAGCAGGTCGCGGGCGAACAGCAGGCCGGCCGGGCCCTGCGGAGCCGCGGTCCGCGGCGTGCGGGCCGCGACGTAGGCGGCGTACCGCTCCCGCTGGTCCGGGGAGGCGCTGTCGGTGGGGATGACCACCAGCCCCTGCGAGACCCGGGCCGCGGCGCCGTCGGGGTGCGCGGCACGGAAGGCGCGGATCTGCGCGGCCTGGATCGCGGCGAAGTCGGTCGACCCGTCCTCGGCCCTGACCACGCTGCTGGTCAGGAAGTTCATGCGCTGCTGCCCGGCCCACTGGGCCGAGCGCAGGCTGGCGCCGCCGTACCAGATGCGCGACCGCAGGCCCGGGGAGTGCGGCTGCACGCGATCGGAGAACTCCTCGACCACGCCCTCCCGTCCGGCGACGCCGGCCCGCTCGCCCGCGACCAGCCGCAGCAGCCGCGACACCCGCTCGTAGGAGAAGTCCTCGGCGTCGGCGGTGTCCGGGTAGAGCGCTTCCCGGACGTCGTCCCAGCGCATCGGCGGGCCGACGCTCACCCCGGGGTGCAGGCGCCCGCCGGAGAGGACGTCGACGGTGGCGAGGTCCTCGGCCAGGCGCAGCGGGTTCTCCCAGCCGAGCGGGATGACCGCGGTCCCCAGGGCGATCCGGCGGGTGCGCTGGGTGGCCGCGGCGAGCACGGCCACGGGGGAGGAGATGCCGTACTGGAGGTGCCGGTTGCGCAGGTACGCGCTGTCGAGACCCAGCCGCTCACCGAGCTCGATCACCCGCAGCGTCGTCTCGTGCCCGGGCCCCGGGTCGGCGCCGTCGAACAGGCCGATGGTGAGGAAGCCGAGGCGCTGCAGGGGCACCGTGGGGGGAGGCACGGGTCGATTCTCGCCGACCCGCCCTCGAGGGCCGCCGGGTGTCGCCGGTCGCCGCCGTGGGCACCGCGGCTGGCGACGGCGACCCACGCGAGGAGGACCGGTCATGAGCGAACGGGACGACGAGTACCCCGCCGGCGGGCGGGCGGCCGACGGGCCCCGGGCGCCCACCACCCCGGCCGAGGCGGTGCCGCCGGACCCGCCGGTGGCGCGCGGGGTCCCGACCCGCGGCGACACCGACGCCCCGGCGGAGGAGACGCCTCGCCCGGAGGGCCCGGCCGACCCCTACGACGACCCGGTGCAGGGCGGCGCCGGCTGATCGCATCAGCCTTGACTCATATAAGCTATCACTTCTAGAGTACGGCCGTGCACGCGTTCGACGTCCTGGGTGACCCGGTCCGCCGGCGCATCCTCGAGCTGCTGGCCGACGGCGAACAGCCCGCGGGGGCGATCGCGGCCGTCGTCCAGGCGGAGTTCGGCATCTCCCAGCCGGGGGTGTCCCAGCACCTGCGGGTGCTCCGGGAGAACGGGTTCGCCCGGGTCCGGGCCGAGGGCGCCCGGCGGCTCTACGCCGTCGAGGCCGCGCCGCTGCAGGACGTGGACCGGTGGCTGGACCGCTTCCGCCGGGCCTGGGAGCAGCACCTGGACGCCCTGGCGACCGAGCTGGCCCGCGGCGAGCGCGCGCGACGCACCAGCGCCGCGACGGACCCGGGCGCCGGGTCGGCGGCCGGACCGGAGGAGGACACGTGAGGGACATCCTGGAGGAGGTCGCCGCGGCGGCGCGCTCGGTCGCCCGGCGGGGGACCGGGGACGACGAGCAGGTCGCCGTCACCGTCCGGCGCACCTATGGCGCCGCGGTCGAGGACGTGTGGGACGCCGTCACCGACCCCGACCGGCTGGGCCGCTGGTTCGCCCCGGTCACCGGGGACCTGCGCGACGGCGGGGCGTTCCAGGTCGAGGGCAACGTCGGCGGCGACATCGTGCGCTGCGAGCGCCCGCACCGGCTCACCCTGACCTGGGGCGGCCCGGTCAGCGTCGTCGACGTGCGGCTGCGCGCGGACGGCGACCGGGCGACGACCCTCGAGCTCGAGCACACCGTGCCCGTCGCGATCGCCGGCAGCGGCGCCGGTGCCCTCTACGTCGGCCCCGGGTGGGACGTCGGCGTGCTCGGCCTCGGGCAGTACCTGGACGGCGTCGTCGTCGCCGACGTCCCGGCCTGGGAGGGCTCCGCCGAGGTGCAGCGCTTCACCGAGCGCGCGATCGCCGCGTGGGTCGAGGTGGTCGCCGGCAGCGGGACCGCGAGCGGGGAGGAGACCGCCGCCGCCGCGGAGGTCGCCCGCGCCCAGTTCACCCCCGACCTGCTCGCCGGGACCGCCCAGGAGTAGCCGCGGGGTACCTGGTGCCGGCCCGCGTGCTACCGCAGGGTGACGCGCCGGCCCGGGTGCCCGTCCTAGGGTCGCCGTCGTGGCAGGGACCGTCTCGGCGCCGGAGCGGACCGCCCGGTGGGAGCGCCCGCTCCTCGCCGCGGGGCGGGCGGCCGCCGACGTCCTGTGGGCGGCGGTCCCGGACCCGCCCTGGCAGCTGCGACGCGGGCGGTGGACGGCGCTGCTGGTCTGGGCGGCGGTGCTCTACGGGCTCGTGGTGGCCCTCACCGCGGCCAGCGTGGTCATCAACGACAGGAACCGCATGGTCGGCGGGCTGGCCTTCCTGCTGGTGCTGCCGTCGGTGCTCGCGCTGGCCTCCGCGGTGCACCGGCCCCTGGACGGCTGGCGCCTGGGCACGCTGTGGCTGCTGGTCGTCCCGTACCTGCTGCGCCCGCCGAGCGGGCTGGTGCCGCCGCTGGAGCCCTGGCAGTGGTGCCTCTGGTGCCCGGTCCTGCTGGCCGCGGCCTGGGCGGCGACGCCGCGACAGGCCGCCGCCCTGGCCGGCCTGTCGGCTCTCGCCGTCGGGGTCTCGACCCTGCTCTCGCCGTGGCCGGTGCACGGCGGGTACCTGGTCGTGTCCCTGATCGGCGCCCTGGTCCCGATCGTGGTCGGCGCCAGCCTGGGCGCCCGGGGCCGGGCCCGGCGGGCGCTGGCCGAGGAGCAGGCCCGGGCCGCGGCGACCCAGGCCGCGCGGGGCGCGCTGGCCGAGCGGGCCCGGATCGCCCGGGAGATGCACGACGTCGTCGCCCACCACCTGTCGCTGATCGCGGTCCGCTGCGAGACCGCGCCCTACCGGCTGGCGCCGCTGCCCGAGCCGGCCGGCGGGGAGCTGGCCGAGGTCGCCGCCGCCGCCCGGTCGGCGCTCACCGAGCTGCAGCGGGTGCTCGGGGTGCTGCGCACCGAGGACCAGCAGGCCGAGCGGGCGCCGCAGCCCGGGCTCGGCGCGCTGCCCGGGCTGCTGGCCGCGGCGCGCGACGCCGGCACCGACGTCTCCTGGCAGCTGACCGACGGCGAGGTCGAGGACACCGTCGGCCTGTCGGTGTTCCGCATCGTGCAGCAGGCGCTGGCCAACGCCGTCCAGCACGCCCCCGGCGCGCCGGTGCGGGTGTCGGTGCTCCGGGACGGCGGCGCCCTGCGGATCGAGGTGACCAACGGGCCCGGCCGGGGCGGCGGCACGCCCGGCGCGGGGCTCGGCCTGGCCGGCATGCGCGAGCGGGCCGAGGTGCACGGCGGGTGGCTGGACGCGGGGGCCTGTCCCGGCGGCGGGTTCCGGGTGCTCGCGCAGGTGCCGGCCGACGGGGACGGCGGCCGGTGATCCGGGTGCTGCTGGTCGACGACCAGCAGCTGGTCCGGGAGGGGTTCGCCGCGCTGCTCGACGCCCAGCCCGACATCGAGGTCGTGGGCACGGCCGGGGACGGCGCCGCCGCGCTCCGCGTGCACGACGAGCTGGTCGCGGCCGGGCGCGGGCCCGACGTGGTGCTCATGGACGTGCGGATGCCGGTCCTGGACGGGCTGGCGGCGACCCGCGCGCTCCTGGCACCGCCGTCCCGGGCCGACGGCGGGCCGCGGGTGCTCGTCCTGACCACCTTCGACCTCGACGACTACGTCTACGACGCGCTGCGCGCCGGGGCGAGCGGCTTCCTGCTCAAGCACGCGACGGCCGGCGAGCTGCTGCACGCGGTGCGGGTCGTCGCCGCCGGAGACGCCCTGCTGGCCCCCGCGGTCACCCGGCGGCTGATCGCCGACTTCGTCGCCGCCCGGGCGGTGCCGCCCCCCGGCCGGCCGGACGGGCTGCGGGCACTGACCGAGCGGGAGACCGAGGTGCTCGGCTACGTGGCGCGCGGCTGGTCCAACGCCGAGATCGCCGGCCACCTGGTGCTGGCCGAGCAGACGGTCAAGACCCACGTCAGCCGGGTCTTCACCAAGCTGGGCCTGCGGGACCGCGCGCAGGCCGTCGTCCTGGCGTACGAGTCCGGGCTGGTCACGCCGGGGACCTGACCCTCCGGTAGGGGGTCGAGGACGGCTCCGCAGGGCGACGCCGCGGACCGCGGCCGTGCCTAGCGTCGGGCGACGTGATCTCCCGGTGGACGACGCGGTCGGCGGCCGCGCTGCTGGCCCTGGCCCTGCTCGGCGGCCCGGCGCGGGCGCCGGTGCCCGGCCCGGTCGCCCGCGACCCCGGCTGCGCCGCCGCGCTGGCCGCGCGCACCGGCGCCACGGTGC
>NZ_JAQISV010000043.1:0-63698 GCF_048569675.1 Geodermatophilus sp. CPCC 206100 | reverse complement strand
GCTGCGCTCGCCCTGCGGGGCAGCGGCGCGGCGGCGCTGACCCTGGCCCGCGCGGCCACGCGCCACCACTGGCCGCTCGCGCTGGCCGCCGCGGCCACCTCCCGCCGGGCCCGCCGCTGGGTCGGCGGGGCCGCGGCCGCCGACGCCGTCCTCGCCTGGTGGCCGCACCGCGGGGCGGTCGGGCTGCCGCGCTTCGCGGCCGCCCGCCGCCTCGAGGACCTCGCCTACGGAGCCGGGCTGTGGTGGGGGACGGTGCGCGCCCGCGACCCCCGCGCCCTCCTGCCGGCGGCGCCGCCGCCGGTCGGCCCGACGCCCGCGCCGCACCGGGGCTGAGCCGGGACCCGCTGCCTGGTGCATTCACGGGCGAGGGGCCACGATGTGCCCACGATGAGCCCGAGCCCGCGGACGTCGCCATGACGACGGTCAACCCCTGGCTCGCGCTGCCCGAGGGCCGCCCCGACCCCGCCCTCACGCGCCGGCTGCGGGCCGCCCACGAGGCGCTGGTCACCCGCGGCGGGCCGTCCGCCGTCGACCAGGTGCGCGCCGTGGTCTGGGACTCGTGGCGACGCAGCCTGGGCAGCGGCGTCGACCCCGACGGCACCGCGCCGCCGGTCGACCTGCTGGACGACGACCTGCTGGCCTACCGCGCCGCGCACCCGCTCGCCGCCGTGCTCCCGGTGATCCGCCGGCTGCTGGTCGAGGACGCCGAGGCCGACCAGATGATCGTGGCCGTCACCGACGCGGCCGGCCGGATGCTGTGGGTCGAGGGCGACCGGCGGCTGCGCTCCCGGGCCGAGGGGGTGAACTTCGTCGAGGGCGCCCGGTGGTCGGAGGAGGTCGCGGGCACCAACGCCCCCGGCACCGCCCTCGCCGTCGACCACGCCGTCCAGATCTACGGCAGCGAGCACTACCGGCGTCCGGTGCAGAACTGGAGCTGCTCGGCCGCGCCGGTGCACGACCCGGTCACCGGCGTCCTGCTCGGCGCGATCGACGTGACCGGCGGCGACTCCGTCGCCAGCCCGCACGTGCTGACCCTGGTGCGCGCGACGGTGGCCGCCGTCGAGTCGGAGCTGCGCTGGCTGCACCGCGAGCAGGTGTCCAGCCGCCGGCCACCGGCGCAGGCGGCCCGCCCGGTCGCGCCCCGGCTGGAGGTGCTCGGCCGTGAACGGGCCCGCCTGGTGCGGCCCTGCGGCGCCGTCGAGCTGTCGCTGCGGCACTCCGAGCTGCTCCTGCTGCTGGCCGAGGCCGCGGTCACCGGCCGCGGGCGGACCGCCGAGCAGCTGGCCGCCGAGTGCCACGCCGCGGAGGCCGCGCCCGTCACCGTCCGGGCCGAGCTGTCGCGGCTGCGCCGCCTGGTCGGCACCGACCTCGTCGGCTCCCGCCCCTACCGGCTGCTGGGCGCGCTGGACACCGACCTCGACCAGGTGCGCCGCTGCCTCGGTCGCGGCGCCGTGGGCCCGGCGCTCGAGCGCTACGCGGGCGCGGTGCTGCCGCCGTCGTCGGCGCCGGGGGTGGTGGCCGCCCGGCAGCGCGTGTCCGCGCTGCTCCGCCAGTCGGTCCTGGCCAGCCGCCGGCCCGAGCTGCTGCTGCGGTACAGCCGGCTGCCCGAGGCCCAGGACGACGTCGCCGTCTGGCAGACCTGCCTGGAGTGGCTGCCGCCCGGCGCGCCGAGCCGGCCCGGGGTGGCCGCCCACCTGCACCGCCTGCGCCGCACCCCGCGGACGCCGCTGCGCGTCCACTGACGGGGTGGCCGCCCGAGGTCACCCGGCCAGCGCGTCGCTGAACAGCGGAACGGCGTTCTCCAGGGCGTACTCGATGCCGAGCGCGGAGCCGCTGGAGAACGCGCTGACCAGCGTCTCGTCCTCCAGGACGACGGCGTGCCCCTGCTGCACCGACGGCAGGGTCTGCCACAGCGGGCTGCCGGTGATCTCGGCGGGGTCGACGAAGATCGGGAAGACCACGGTCAGCGGCGCGTCGAGCAGCCGGAGCTCCTCGTCGCTGACCGGGATGAAGAAGTTCTCGCCGGCCAGGTCCTGGATCGCCGGCTTGTTGGTGAAGCCGAGCGCCTCCATGAAGTCGACGCGGGCGTCGCCCCGCACGTAGGCGCCGAACCCCTCGGAGGTGTACGCGCCGACGGCGACCTCGGTGCCCTCGAACTGCGGGTTGGCGGCCGCGGTGTCGGCGAACTGCTGCTCGACGTCGGACTGCAGCTGAGCGGCCTCCTCGCTGCGGCCCAGCGCCTCGCCGACCAGCTCCAGCTGCTCCTGCCAGGTGGTCAGGTAGTTGGCGGCTCCCTCGGGCGGGCCGATGGTTGGCGCGATCCCGCTGAGGGCGTCGTAGCGCTCCTGGGTACCCGCGGAGCGGGTGTCGAGGATGAGGTCGGGCTGCAGCGCGGCGATCGCCTCGAGGCTCGGCTCGAGCGTCTCGATGATCTCCGGCGCCTCGTCGTAGCGGCCCTCCGCCCACGGCCCGACGCCCTCGCCGCCGAAGCCCAGCCAGTCGCTGGCGCCCACCGGCTGGACGCCCAGGGCCAGCGCCGTCTCCGCGTCCGACCACCCCAGGGCCACCACGCGGGCCGGCTCCTCGTCGACGGTGACGTCGCCGAACGCCGTCGCCACGGTGACCGGGAAGGCCCCCGAGGACGAGCTCGGCGCGGCCTCGCCGGCGTCCTCGGCGGAGGAGTCGGAGCCGCAGCTGGTGGCGAGGACGGCGACGGCCACGAGGGCGGCGCCGCGCAGGACGGGACGGGATCGCATCGGGACTCCTCGACGGGTAGGGAAGGCTCACCTAACACCGTCGGGCCGGAGTGTGGCGCGCCGGGCCCTCTACCGGCGGGGCTGCAACGGCCCTGCAACGTTCCCCGGGGGCGCGCCTCCGGTGCCCGCCACCCATGACGCTTCCGCGCGAGCGGGAGTCGTACGCCGCTCGACATCCGTGTCCACGGAATCGAGCACCTCTCCGGCGGAGGTAAGTGTGGCCTAAGTCACCAGGACCTTTGCCAGACTCCGCGCAGGTGGCCCTGCGGCCACGTGCCCCTTTGCAGAGAAGCGGAGGACCAGTGACACAGATCAACCTGCGGGTCGACGGGGTGACCTACACCGACGACGTCGAACCCCGGACCCTGCTCGTCCACCACCTGCGGGAACAGCTCGGCAAGGTCGGCACGGTCGTCGGCTGCGACACCAGCAACTGCGGGGCCTGCACCGTGCACCTCGACGGCGTGGCGGTGAAGTCCTGCACGGTGCTCGCCGTCCAGGCCGACGGGAGCGAGGTCACGACCATCGAGGGCGTCACCCAGAACGGGACCCTGCACCCGGTGCAGAAGGCCTTCCACGAGATGCACGGCCTCCAGTGCGGCTTCTGCACGCCCGGGATGATCATGACCTCGATCGACCTGCTCGAGGAGAACCCGGACCCCAGCGAGACCGAGGTCCGCGAGGGCATCGAGGGCAACCTCTGCCGGTGCACCGGCTACCAGAACATCGTCCGAGCCGTGCAGCACGCCGCCGCCGAGATGAGCGGGGCGCAGGCCATCGGGAACGGGCACGTCCGACCGGCCGTCGTCGACACGGCGGCCGCCCCCCACGTAGTGGAGACCCGATGACCGTCACCGAGGACCGCGCCGCGCCCGAGGCCCCGGCCGCCGAGGTCGGGAAGGCTCGCCGGCGCAAGGAGGACGCCCGGCTGATCACCGGCCGGACGACGTGGACCGACAACCTGGTCCTGCCCGGGATGCTGCACCTGGCGGTGGTCCGCAGCCCCGTGGCGCACGCCAAGCTCCGCGGGGTCGACGTCGCCGCCGCGCAGGAGGCCCCCGGCGTGATCGCCGTCCTCACCGGCCGCGACCTCGCCGAGGAGCAGGGCTCCATCCCCTGCGCCTGGCCGGTCACCCCGGACATGGTCAACCCCGGCCACCCCTCGGTCGCCGTCGAGGAGGTCAACCACGTCGGCGAGGCCGTCGCGGTGATCGTGGCCCGCAGCAAGGCCGCCGCCCAGGACGCGGTGGAGCTCGTCGACGTCGACTACGAGCAGCTGCCCGCGGTGCTCGACATGGAGGAGGCGATCGCTCAGGACCCGAGCCTGTGCCACGACCACCTGGACTCCAACCAGAGCTTCCACTTCGTCTTCGACGGGGGTGAGGCCGGCACCGGGTCGGACACGGAGCAGGCGTTCGCCGACGCCGAGGTCGTGGTCAGCCGGCGGTTCGTGCAGCAGCGGCTGATCCCGGCGTTCATGGAGCCCCGCTCGGTCGTCGTCCAGCCGCAGGGCGACAACTACACGGTGTGGTCCTCCACCCAGATCCCGCACATCCTGCGGGTGATGCTGGCGATGGTCACCGCGATCCCCGAGCACAAACTGCGGGTGATCGCGCCCGACGTCGGCGGCGGTTTCGGCGGCAAGCTGCAGGTGACGCCCGAGGAGGTCATCAGCCTGCTGGTGGCCCGCCGGCTCGGGAAGCCGGTCAAGTGGACCGAGACCCGCAGCGAGTCCCTGATGACCGCGCACCACGGCCGCGACCAGATCCAGTACATCGACATCGCCGCCGACCGCGAGGGCAACGTCAAGGGCCTGCGCTGCCGGATCCTCGCCGACATGGGCGCCTACCTGCGGCTGATCAGCCCGGGCATCCCCGTCCTCGGCGCGTTCATGTTCAACGGCATCTACAAGTTCCCGGCCTACCGCTTCGAGTGCCGGGGCATCTTCACCAACAAGGTGCCCACCGACGCCTACCGCGGTGCGGGCCGGCCCGAGGCGACCTTCGCCGTCGAGCGGATCATGGACGAGCTCGCCGTCGAGCTCGACATGGACCCGCTGGAGCTGCGGCGGAAGAACTGGATCAAGGCCGAGGAGTTCCCGTTCACCACGGTGGCCGGGATGACCTACGACAGCGGTGACTACGACACCGCCACGCAGGAGGCGCTCCGCCTCGTCGGCTACGACGAGCTGCGCGCCGAGCAGCGCCGCCGCCGCGAGTCCGGCGACCCGGTGCAGCTGGGCATCGGCTTCTCCACGTTCACCGAGATGTGCGGACTGGCGCCCTCCCGGGTGCTCGGCTCGCTGTCCTACGGCGCCGGCGGCTGGGAGCACGCGTCCATCCGCATGCTGCCCACCGGCAAGGTCGAGGTGGTCACCGGCTCGACGCCGCACGGGCAGGGGCACGAGACGGCGTGGAGCCAGCTGGTCGCCGACCGGCTGGGGGTCCCGTTCGAGGACGTCGAGGTGCTGCACGGCGACACCGCGATCTCCTCCCGGGGCCTGGACACCTACGGCTCCCGCTCGCTGGTGGTGGGCGGCGTCGCCGTCGTCAACGCCGCGGACAAGGTGGTGGCCAAGGCCCGCAGGGTCGCCGCCCACCTGCTGGAGGCCAGTGAGGACGACCTGGAGTTCACCGGCGGGAAGTTCTCCGTCCGCGGCACCCCGGGCTCGGACCTCGGCATCCAGGAGATCGCCCTCGCGACGTTCGCGGCGCACAACTTCCCCGAGGGCGTCGAGCCCTCGATCGACGCGGACGCGACCTACGACCCGGAGAACTTCTCCTTCCCGCACGGCACGCACATCTGCGCGATGGAGGTCGACACCGAGACCGGCATGGCGAAGATCCGCAAGTACGCCTGCGTGGACGACATCGGCACGATCGTCAACCCGCTCATCGTCGAGGGACAGGTCCACGGCGGGCTCGCGCAGGGCATCGCCCAGGCGCTGTACGAGGAGGCGGTGTACGACGCCGACGGCAACCTGACCACCGGCACCTTCGTCGACTACCTCATCCCCTCGGCGGCCGACCTGCCGCACTTCGACACCGGCAACACGGTGCACTCCGCGCCGGGCAACCCGATCGGGGCCAAGGGCGTCGGGGAGGCCGGGTGCATCGCGAGCACCCCCGCCGTGGTCAACGCCGCCCTCGACGCCGTCCGGCACCTGGGGGTCAGCGACATCCGCATGCCGCTGACGCCGGAGCGGGTGTGGCGGGCGATCCACGAGGGCGGGGACGGCGGCAGCCGCGCCAGTGCCCGCACCAACGCCCAGGCCGTGGACGCGGCCGAGGCGCCGGCCGCCTCGTCGCAGGCAGGGAACCCGTGATCCGCCGAGACGACGACGACGACGAAGGAGTCGAGCCATGATCCCCGCTGCGTTCGCCTACGCCCGCCCGACCACCGTCGAGGAGGCCCTGCGGGCCATCGCCGAGGGCGGCGAGGACGTGAAGGTCCTCGCCGGCGGCCAGTCGCTCATCCCGGTCATGCGGTTGCGCCTGGCCGCGCCGGAGACGGTGGTCGACCTGGGCCGGGTCGGGGAGCTGCGCGGCGTCCGGGACGACGGCGACGCGATCGTCATCGGCGCCATGACGACGCACGCCGACGTGCTCCGCGACCCGCTGGTGCGGCAGTTCGCCCCGCTGATCGCCGAGGCGACCGGGACGGTGGCCGACCGGCAGGTCCGCGCCCGCGGCACCTTCGGCGGCGCCCTGGCGCACGCCGACCCGGCCGGTGACCTGCCGGCGGTGGCACTGGCCCTCGACGCCGAGTTCGTGATCGCCGGCCCCGGCGGTGCGCGGCGCACGGTCGCCGCCGCGGACTTCTTCGTCGACTACCTCACCACCGCGCTGGAGGAGGGGGAGCTGCTCGTCGAGGTCCGCGTGCCCAAGCTCGCCGGCGAGTGGGGGATGCGCTACGAGAAGTTCACCCGGGTGGCGCAGGCCTGGCCGATCGTGGCGGTGGCCGCCGTCGTCCGCCGGGAGGACGGGCACATCGCCGAGGCGCGCATCGGGCTCACCAACATGGGCTCGACGCCGCTGCGCGCCCGGGCGGTGGAAGCCGCGCTGGCCGGCGCGGCGGCGAGCCCCGAGGCGGTCGCGGACGCCGCGCGGGCGGCGGCGGAGGGCACCAGCCCCAGCAGCGACCTCAACGCCCAGGCCGACTACCGCCAGCACCTGGCCCAGGTGCTGACTCGCCGGGCGGTGACCGCCGCCGCCGGGTTGTAGCGTCGGCTTCCCCGCCCCGGATCCCGCTCCGTCCCAGCTCGGCCGGTCCGCCCCTCGGGTGGGCCGGCCGAGCCACGCACTCCCAGGAGGTCGCACCGTGCAGTTGGAGAACTCGTTCACCGTCCCCGTGCCCATCGACGAGGCCTGGCGGGTGCTGCTGGACATCGAGCGGATCGCGCCGTGCATGCCCGGCGCGGCGCTGGACTCGGTCACCGGCGACGACTTCACCGGCCGGGTGAAGGTCAAGCTCGGCCCCATCAACCTCACCTACCAGGGCAAGGCCTCGTTCATCGAGAAGGACGAGGCCGCGCACAAGGCGGTCATCGACGGCCGCGGCAAGGACCAGCGCGGCAACGGCACCGCGTCCGCGCTCATCACCGCCCAGCTGAAGGCCGAGGGCGACACCACGCGGGTCGACGTCCTCACCGACCTGAACATCACCGGCCGCCCGGCGCAGTTCGGCCGCGGGGTCATGACCGACGTGGGCAACAAGCTGCTCGGCCAGTTCGCCGACAAGCTCGCCGCCCAGCTCGGTGCCGGCGACCAGCAGGCGGCCGAGCCGGGTCCGGCGGGGAAGGTGGCTGCCACCACCGCCGGGGCCGCGGAGGAGGTCGCCGCCTCCGTCGAGCAGGTCCCCGGGGACGGCCCGATCGCCACGACCGCCCGCACGACGGCGGCCGCGGCGAAGAAGGCTGCCGCGACGGCCACGGACTTGGTGTCGAGCCCCGCCGCCGGGACGGCGGCCCCGGCGACCACCCCGGCCGCGGCGACCACCCCGGCCGCGGCGACCACCCCGGCCGCGGCGACCACCCCGGCCGTGGCCGGCACGACCACCCCGGCCGGCCCGGCCGCGACGCCGGCCAGCACCCCGGCGCGGTCCAGCGCGCCGGCCGAGCCCGAGCCGATCGACCTGCTCGAGGTGGCCGGCGGTGCGGCTATGGCCCGTTACGCCAAGCCGGCGGCGGGCGTCGCGGTCCTGGTCCTGCTGGTCAGCTGGCTGCTCCGGCGCCGCCGGCGCTGAGCTGCTGCTGGGCGGGGCCGCCGGGGGACGCAGGACGTCACCCGGCGACCCCGCCCAGCCCGTCCATCGCGGCGGCGGCCACGACGTCGGGGTTGGCCGTGAGCGCGTGGTCGCCGGGGACGCCGTAGAGCGAGGCCCCCGCCTGGCCGGCGAGCACCGCGGCCAGCTCCTCGGGGCGGCCCATGGCGTCCCGCTCGCCCTGGACCACCACCAGCGGCACCCCGACCGCGGTCAGCTCCGCGGCCCGGCTGCGCTCCGGCCGGCCGGGCGGGTACAGGGGGAAGGCGAGGCAGAGCACCGCCGCGGCCTGCTGCTCGGCCGCTGTCCGGCAGGCCACGCGCGCCCCGGCGCTGCGGCCGCCGAGCACGAGGGGTCCGGTGAGCCGGCCGCCGTCGCGCAGGCCGGTGAGCACCGCGGCCCAGCCCTCGTCGAGCCGGGGCGGAGCCGGGGCGATCCGCCTGCCGGCCACCCGCCAGGGCTGCTCGACGCGCAGCACTCGCCAGCCCGCCGCGGCCGCCGCCGTCGTCACGGCGACCAGGTCCGCCGACCCGATCCCCCCGCCCGCGCCGTGCCCGAGCACCAGCGTCGCGGACACGCCGTCCGGCGGCTCCGTGGCGGTGACGCGGGCGGGGCCGTGCGGGGTGGGCAGCAGCTCGATCACGCGGTGGGCAGCGCCAGCAGCGCGTCGACCGCGCCGGCCAGGTCGCCGGCGACCAGCGCGGCCGGGTCGTACACCGCCGGGTAGGCGCGCTCGCTGCGCGGGAACCAGGCGCCGGACAGGCCGGCCCGCAGGGCGCCGTGCACGTCCCAGGCGTGCGCCGCGACCAGGGCCATGCGCTCCGGGGGGACGTCGCAGACGCCGGCGGCCCACAGGTAGACCGCCGGGGCCGGCTTCCACGCGCGGATCACCTCGCTGGACAGCGACCGCTGCACCAGCGGGGTCACCCCGCCGCGCTCCAGCCCGGCCTCGGCGACGCCGGGCGAGCCGTGGGTCAGCGTGACCACCCGGACGCCTGCTGCGGTCAGCCGGCGCAGCGCGGGCTCGACGTCGGGGTGCGGCACCAGCTCGAGGAAGGTGTCGGCGACGCGCGCGCGGTCGGCGGGGCTGAGGTCGCAGGCCTGGGCGAGCGCGGCGTCGAAGGCGTCCCGGAAGCGGCACCAGGTGCCGGCCGCCGCGGTGGCGAAGCCGGTGAGCAGCGTGCGGGCGAAGACGGTGGACAGCAGGTCGGCCGGCTGGTCGAGCTCGACCAGGCGCGCCCGCACGGGCGCCAGGTCCAGCAGGGTCTCGTTGACGTCGAAGGCGACGACCTCGGGCCGGACGAGGGTCATGCGGCGGGGCCGGCGTCGCGACCGGCCGCCCGCTGGCGCCGGTGCCGGCGGACGTCCTTGGCGCGCTTGTAGACCAGCCAGCCCAGACCGAGGACGACGGCGGCGACGACCGCGTAGTCCAGGTACTTCAGGTTCTCCCGCACGAAGTCGCCGGCCGCGACGCCCAGGCCGATGAGCACGCTGTTCCAGATCAGGCTGCCGCCGGTGGTGAACAGCAGGAACTGGCCGAACGGCATCCGGACGACGCCCGCGGGCACCGAGATGAAGCTGCGCACGATCGGCACCATGCGGCCGAAGAACACCGCCGAGCGCCCGTGCCGCTCGAACCAGGCGAAGGTCCGGTCGACGTCCTCGGTCTCCACCAGCGGCAGCCGGTCGAGGAAGGCGTGCGAGCGGCGGGGGCCCAGTGCCCGCCCGACGTAGTAGAAGAAGATCGCGCCGAGCACCGACCCGAGCGTGGCGAAGAGCACCACCGGGACGATCGACATGCGGCCCTCGTTGATCAGCACCCCCGCCGCTCCGAGCACGGCCTCGCTCGGGATGGGCGGGACCACGGTCTCGAGCAGGATGCTCAGCCCCACGCCGATCGGCCCGAGCTTCTCGACCAGGTCGAGGAGGAAGCCGGTGATCCCGCCTTCGTCGGATGCGGCGGCGGCGAGGAACGACATGCGCCCCACGGTAAACGCCGACCCTGCGGCCCGCGGGTAGCTTGCCCAGACATGCGCCAGCGCTTCACCGCCCGGGCCGTGGTCGTGGGGGACCGGGTGGGCACCGTGGTCCCCGACGCGGTGGTCGACGTCACCGACGGCCGGATCGACTGGGTGGGCACCGCCGCCGACGCCCCGCCGGCCGGGGACGCCGAGGTCACCGCGGTCCCCGGGCTGCTGGTGCCGGGGCTGGTGAACACCCACTCGCACGCGCCGATGGTGCTGCTCCGCGGCCAGGCCGAGGGGCGGCCGCTGGAGCGCTGGCTGCGCGAGGTCATCTGGCCGCGGGAGGCCCGGCTCACCCCCGACGACATCGAGGTGGCGATGGCCGCGGCCTCGGCGGAGATGCTCCGCGGCGGCGTGACCACGAGCGTCGAGATGTACTTCGCCCCCGAGCGGATCGCCGCCGCGGTCGGCCGGACCGGCGCGCGGGCGGTGGTGGCCACACCGCTCATCCCGCTGCCGAGCCTGCCCCCGCTGGCCGAGCAGCTGCGCGACGCCGTCGCGCTGGCCGCCCGGGCGCCCGGGGACGGCACCGTGGAGTACGGGATCGGACCGCACGCGGCCTACACGCTGCCCCTCCCGGTGCTGCGCGACGCGGCCGCGGCCGCCCGCGAGGACGGGCTGCTGCTGCACGTGCACGTCGCCGAGACGCGGGGAGAGGGCGCCGACCTGCTGGCCACGCACGGGCTGTCGGTCCCGGCGCTGCTCGCCGCCCACGACGTGCTGGGCGGCCGGGTGCTGGCCGCGCACGGCGTGCACCTCGACGACGGCGACCTGGCGCTGTTCCACGAGTACGACGTCGCGGTCGCCCACTGCCCGGCCAGCAACGCGAAGCTGGCCAGCGGGATCGCGCCGGTCCGGGCCATGCTCGACGCCGGGCTGCGCGTCGGTCTGGGCACCGACGGGCCGGCGTCCAACGACGGGCTGGACCTGCTGGCCGACGTCCGGCTGGCCGCCCAGCTGGCCCGGCTGCGCGAGGGGTCGGCGACCGCCCTGACCGCCGCGGAGGCGTTCTGGCTGGCCACCGGCGGCGGCGCCGACGCGATCGGCCGGCCCGACCTGGGCCAGGTGGCGGCCGGGCGCCGCGCCGACCTCGTCCACGTCGACACCCGCGACCTGCTGTTCGAGCCGGTGATCGACCCCAGCGACCTGCTGACCCACCTGGTGTGGTCGGGCAGCTCGCGCCTGGTCCGCGACACCTGGGTCGGCGGGCGTCAGGTCGTGCGCGACGGCGCCTGCACCACGGTGGACGCCGAGGCGCTGCGGGCCGACGTCGCCGAGCGCGCGCGGCGGCTCGCGGCGGCCTGAGCCCCGGTCAGTCGAGCACGGCGACCGCCTCGACCTCGATCAGCAGGTCCGGCTCGCCGAGGGCAGCGACGCCGAGCAGGGTGGTCGGGCGCACCGGGTCGCCCTGGATCGCCGCGGCGGCCCGGGTGACGCCGGCGCCGAGGTCGGCGAGCTTCTCGGGCGACCAGTCGACGACGTACACCGTCAGCTTGGCCACGTCGTCGAACGTGGCCCCGACCGCCGCGAGGGCGGTGCCGACGTTCCGGTAGGCCTGCTCGACCTGCGCCGCGAGGTCCCCCGTCCCGACCGGGCGGCCCTCGGCGTCCCGGGCGACCTGGCCGGCCAGGTAGACCGTCCGGCTCCCCGAGGCCACGGCCATGTGCCGGTACATCTGCGGGGCCAGCAGGCCCGCCGGGTCGATCAGCTCCACGCTCATCTCGTCCTCCTTCGTCCGTTGCATGACAGTGCTATGTATAGCGCTGCTATGGCATTCTGGGCAAGTGCCACGGACCGCCTCTCCTGCCGTACGCGCCGCGCTCGTCGAGCGGGCGGCCGAGATGCTGGCGCGGCGGGAGCCGGTGACGCTGCGCGCGCTGGTCGAGGGCACCGGCGCGTCGACGATGGCCGTCTACACGCACTTCGGCGGGATGCCCGGGCTGTGGCGGGCGGTGCGCCAGGAGGGCTTCACCCGGCTGGCCGCGCGGCTCACGACCGTCGCGACCGGCGACGATGCGGTCGAGGACCTGGCGGCCCTGGGCGCGGTCTACGTGGCCAACGCCCTGGCCCGCCCGGCCCTCTACCGCGCGATGTTCGACGCCGCGGCCGACCTGGAGGACCCGGCGGCTGCCGATGCCACCTTCGGGACGCTGGTGGCCTGTGCCGCCCGCGCCCGCGACAGCGGGCGGTTCGCCGCGGACAGCGACCCGGCGGCCGTCGCGACGCGGGTCTGGGTGGCCGGGCACGGGCTGACGACGCTGGTGCTCACCGGGGCGCTCCCGGCCGAGGCGCTGGACGCGCACGCCCCCGCGATGGTCACCGCGCTGTGCGTCGCCGCCGGTGACGACCCGGAGCGGGCCGCCGCCTCGGTGCGGGCGGGCTGGGCCGCCGGGGGGCGGTCGTCCGCGGGAGGGCCGGGGTCAGGCGCGCAGCGAGATCGTCTCGCCACGGACGACGGCGCGGATCTCCCCGGGCGCCCGCCGCTCGGCGACCTCCCGGACGAAGTCGCCGAGCGGTGAGGAGAAGCGGTCGTAGTCGTCGTAGTGCACCGGCACCGTGACCGGCGGCTTCAGCAGCTCGACCAGGTCGGCGCCCTGCCGGCCGTCCATCGTGACGGTGATCCCGAGCGCCTTGGTGCCGCCCAGGTGCGGGATGACGACGTCGAGCGGGCCGCAGCGCTGCAGCACCTCGCCGAGCCACGGCCGGAACAGCGTGTCGCCGCTGATGTAGCCCCGCCAGCTGACCTCCCCGCCCCGGAGCAGCTCGAGCACGCTGCCCATCACCGGCGGCAGGACCCTCGCCAGCGGTCCCGGGCCGTGGACGCCGGGCACCGAGGTGATCCGCAGCGTCTCGCCGTCCCGGGTGAGTTCGTGCCGCTGCCAGGGGCGCAGGTCGAGGGTCTCGCGGAACCCCCGCCGGCCCAGCGACTCGGCCGCCGCCGGGGTAGTCACGACCGGCGTGCCCTTGTCCAGGGTGCGGGTGGCGATGCGGTCCCAGTGGTCGGCGTGCAGGTGCGACAGCAGGATCGCGTCCAGCGCCGGCAGCTGGGTGGGCAGGATCGCGGGGTCGGTCAGCCGCTTGGTCCACAGGCCCTTGCCGAGGTAGGCGCGCTGCCCGCGGCGGAGGAAGTTCGGATCGGTGAGCAGCGTGAAGCCGCCGATCCGCAGCAGGGTGGTGGCGTTCCCGCCGAAGGTGAGCGTGACGTCGTCGGCCGGCCGGGGCGGCGGAGAGACCATGCCCGCGACTACCCGTCTCCCCGGGCGGGAACGCCGGTTCCCGCGAAAACCGACGGGGGCGGCACGGCGGTTGTCGCGAAAACCGACGGGGGCGCGGCACGGCGGTTGTCGCGAGAACCGACGGGGGCGGCACGGCGGTTGTCGCAAAAACCGACGGGGAGGGGACGGCGGTTGTCGCGAAAACCGACGGGGAGTGGGGGTCGGACCCGGCTGGTAGACAGGGGCCGTGGCTGCCTCCCGCGACGTGGACGCGTCCTTCCTCGCCCTCCCGCTCGGCGCGCTGACCGATGCGGCGCTCACCCGCGCGATCGCCCTCGGCTGCGAGCACGCCGACCTGCGGGTCGAGCGGATCCGCACCCAGACGATCAGCCTGCGCGACGCCCGCCTGGAGGCGCTCGCCGACGGCGAGGACCTCGGCCTGGCGGTCCGGGTGGTGCACGAGGGCACCTGGGGGTTCGCGGCGGGCGTCGTCCTGACCGCGGCCGAGGCGGTCCGGCTGGCCGAGGAGGCGGTCGCCGTGGCCAAGGTGTCGGCGGCGGTGAACAGCGACCGCGTGGAGCTCGCCCCCGAGCCGGTGTACGCCGACGCGGTCTGGGTGTCCGACTACGACGTGGACCCCTTCACGGTCCCCGACGCCGAGAAGACCGGTCTCCTCACCGAGTTCTCCGAGCGGCTGCTGGCCGCCGACGGCGTGGAGCACGTCCAGACCAGCTGCATGCTGGTCAAGGAGCAGAAGTACTACGCCGACACCTCCGGCACCCGCACGAGGCAGCAGCGGGTGCGGGTCAACCCCGACGTCACCGCGCTCACCGTCGACCGGGCCACCGGCGCCTTCGAGAGCATGCGCACCCTGGCCCCGCCGGCCGGCCGCGGCTGGGAGTACCTCACCGGCACCGGCTGGGACTGGCGCGCCGAGCTGGCCGAGATCCCGGAGCTGCTGCGGGAGAAGACCAAGGCCCCGACGGTCCAGGCCGGCCGGTACGACCTCGTCGTCGACCCGTCGAACCTGTGGCTGACCATCCACGAGTCGGTCGGCCACGCCACCGAGCTGGACCGGGCGCTGGGCTACGAGGCGGCCTACGCGGGCACCTCCTTCGCCACCGTCGACCAGCTCGGCTCGCTGCGGTACGGCTCGGCGCTGATGAACGTCACCGGCGACCGCACCGCCGCCCACGGGCTGTCCTCCATCGGCTGGGACGACGAGGGCGTGGCCGGCCAGCAGTGGGACATCGTCCGCGACGGCGTGCTGGTCGGCTACCAGGTCGACCGCAACACCGCCCGCCTCGGCGGCATGGCGCGCTCCAACGGCTGCGCGTTCGCCGACTCCCCGCGGCACGTGCCGGTGCAGCGCATGGCCAACGTGTCGCTGCAGCCCGCACCCGACGGCCCCTCGACCGAGGAGGTCATCGCCGGGGTCGAGCGCGGCATCTACGTCGTCGGCGACAAGAGCTGGTCGATCGACATGCAGCGCTACAACTTCCAGTTCACCGGGCAGCGCTTCTACCGGATCGAGAGCGGCCGGCTGGCCGGGCAGCTGCGGGACGTCGCCTACCAGGCGACGACGACGGACTTCTGGGGCTCGATGGCGGTCGTGGGCGGCCCGCAGACCCACGTGCTCGGGGGCGCCTTCAACTGCGGCAAGGCCCAGCCCGGCCAGGTCGCCCCGGTGAGCCACGGCTGCCCGACCGCGCTGTTCGAGAACGTGACGATCCTCAACACCGTGCAGGAGGCCGGCCGGTGACCTACCCGACCCCGCAGGACGTCGTCGAGAAGGCGCTGGCGGCCTCGTCCGCCGACGGCCAGGTCGCCTTCGTCGTCGAGAGCTCCGAGGCCAACCTCCGCTGGGCGTCCAACAGCCTGACCACCAACGGCGCCATGCGCTCCCGGCAGGTCGTGGTCGTCTCCTTCGTCGACGGTGGCGCCGGGATGGCCGCCGGCACCGTGGCGCGCACCGGCAGCCCGGACGTCGCGGAGCTGGTCGCGGCCAGCGAGCAGGCCGCGCGCGACGCCGGCCCCGCGAAGGACGCCATGCCGCTGGTCGCCGAGACGCCGCCGGGCGCCGGGGACTGGGACGCCGAGCCCGCGGAGACCTCGATCGGCGTCTTCGCCGACTTCGCGCCCGCCCTCGGGCAGGCCTTCGGCGAGGCCCGGAACCGGGACGAGCTGCTGTTCGGCTACGCCGAGCACGCGATGGAGACCACCTACCTGGGCACCTCGACCGGCCTGCGGCTGCGGCACGACCAGCCCACCGGGCGGGTCGAGCTCAACGGGAAGAGCTCCGACATGGGGCGCTCGGTGTGGGCCGGCACCGGCACCCGTGACTTCGCCGACGTCTCGGTGGAGGCGCTGGCCGGCGAGGTGGCCCGCAAGCTCGGCTGGTCCCGACGCCGGGTGGAGCTGCCCGCCGGGCGGTACGAGACGCTGCTGCCGCCGTCCACCGTCAGCGACCTGATGATCTACGCCTACTGGACGATGGAGGCCCGCGACGCCGACGAGGGCCGCAACGTCTACGCCAAGCGCGGCGGGGGCAACCGGATCGGCGAGCGTCTGGCCGCGCTGCCGCTGACCCTGCGCAGCGACCCGTTCGAGCCCGGCCTGGAGACCAGCCCCTTCGCGGTCGTCAGCGGCTCCTCCGGCGCGGCCTCGGTGTTCGACAACGGCATGGCCACCCCGGCGGTCGACTGGATCTCCGGCGGCGTCCTCACCAACCTGATCCGGCCGCGGGCCTGGGCGCTGAAGACCACCGCGCCGGCCACGGCGGCCGTCGACAACCTCGTCCTCGAGCTGCCCGGCGCGACGGCGACGCAGGACGAGATGGTGGCCGCCACCGACCGCGGCCTGCTGCTCACCACGCTCTGGTACATCCGGGAGGTCGATCCGCAGACGCTGCTGCTGACCGGCCTGACCCGCGACGGCGTGTTCCTGGTCGAGGGCGGCGAGGTCGTCGGCGCGGTGAACAACTTCCGGTTCAACGAGTCCCCGGTCGACCTGCTGACCCGGATGACCGAGGTGGGCCGCACCGAGCGCACCCTGCCCCGCGAGTGGAACGACTGGTTCACCCGGGCCGCCATGCCGCCGGTGCGGGTGCCGGACTTCAACATGAGCAGCGTCTCCCCCGCGAGCTGAGCCGACGAGGCGCGGGCACGGCACCCGGCCCGCCGGACGGCGCGCCGGTGCTCCGACGCGCCGACACAGCACGACTGTCAGTGGTCGTGTGCCAACCGTTCCGTCACAGTGTTGTCGGATCGTGACCGTGACGGTGCGCGAACATGCCAATACCGTGAGTGCTACCGGGTTGGCCGCACGGACCGTGGTCCTGAGCAGCACCACCCCGCACAACGACTGAGACGTGGACCGGCGGAACCGCTCGCCCGGCCACAGAGGGCCCGCGCGCCAGCGGGCCGGTGAGGGGGAGGTCCCGTGACCCGGAGCTCTAAGCCGTCGGTGTTCCAGATCGGCCAGGTCTGGGACGACGGGCACGCCGTCGTCGTCTCGGGCTGGGGCCTGGGGCTGTGCGCCGCGGCCTGCACCTGCCACCGGCACCCCGACGTCGGGCACCTCGCGATCGCCGAGGACCAGGCCCGGGGCCTGCTCGGCCTGGTCAGCCACCGCGAGGGTGGCTGCGACTGCTGCGAGCCGTGGACCGCCGACGAGCTCGGCGCCATCGTCCGCGACCTGGGGATGGTCGCCCACCTCGACGCCCAGGAGCCCCTCGCCGGCTGAAGGAGGACCCCACCGCTCGTGGGCTCGCGGCGGGGGGCCTGCACGGAGCCGCCGCCTCCGGTTGCCGGGGCTGTCCGCCTGGGTAGGGCCGGTCCCATGCTGGGACGAGCTGCCCTCCGCGGTGCCGTGGCCGGACTCGCCGGCACCGCCGCGATGACGCTGGCCGAGAAGGTCGAGCAGTCGGTGACCCACCGCCCGGACTCCTACGTGCCCGGGCGCACGCTCACCGCCCTGACCACCCGCCGCCGGCTGCCCGGGGCGGCCCACCCGCTGGTGCGCAACCACCTCATGCACTGGGGGACCGGTGCGCTCGTCGGCGCCCTCCGCGGCGTGTGGGCCGCCAGCGGGCTGCGCGGCTGGCGCGCCTCCGCCTGGCACACCTCCGTCCGGCTGGCCACCGACCAGACCCTGGAGAACGCGACCGGCGTCGGCGCCCCGCCCTGGACGTGGTCCCGCACGGACCAGGTCGTCGACCTCGGCGGCAAGGCCGTCTACTCGTTCGTCACCGGTGCCGTGGCCGACCGGCTCGTCCCGCTGGCGGCGGACCGCACGCCGTCCGGGTCCGCGCCCCCTCGCCGCCGCTGACCCGCCGGCCCCGACCGCCCGGCGTCCCTCGCGTACCCCACCCGTCCGACCGTTCCCGCGCCCCGCGGGACTCCTGACGCCCGCTGGGGCCCGTGGGACGGATGAGGGCCCCGGACCGCCGTCGGCTCCGCGCGTCCTCGCGTACCCCTCGAGACGGCGTCCCTACCGTGCGTGCTGACGCGCTAGGGAACACCGCCCGGACGGGGAGCGGGGCGCGGCGAGGGGAGGCCGACCATGCAGCGCAACGGGACGACGAGCCGACGCTGGTCCGGCGCCACGCTGGCGGTCGCGGCCGCCGTCGCCGTGGTGCTCAGCCCCGCGACCGCCACCGCCGCGCCGACCACCCCGCCGGCCCCCGCCGCCCCGCCGGCCCCCGCACCGCCGGCTACCGCGGCCGACGCCTCCCGGCTCGTCGCCGAGGCCGGTCAGCAGCTGACCGCGCTCGACGAGCAGGTCCACGCCGCCCAGGTGACCGTCGCCGAGCAGCAGCAGCTCGCGGCCGTCGCCGCGCAGACCGCCGACCAGGCCCAGACCGCCCTCGACGCCTACGCGCCGCAGCTGGCGGCCATCGCGCAGGGCGCCCACACCACGCAGTCCCGGATGGCGGCCTTCCTCACCGGCTCCTCGGCCGAGGACGTCGTCCAGCAGATGACCACCCTCGACCTCATCGCCAGCCACACCGAGGGCCTGCTCGCCGAGGTCTCGATCGCGGAGCGGACGGCGCAGGAGGCCCGGACCGCCGCCGACGCCGCGGCCGCCCAGGCCACCGCCGGGCTGGCCGAGCTGGAGCGCCAGCAGGCCGAGGTGCGCAGCCGGGTCGCGGCCTACGAGGCCGACTTCGACCGGCTCACCGCCGCCGAGCAGGCCGCCGTCACCACCCGGCTGGCCGGCCCGTCGCTCGCCGCGCCGTCCACCGCCGCCGTCGTCGCCGCGGCACCCAGCGACCAGGTCGCGGCCGCGCTGGAGAAGGCGCTCGCCCAGATCGGCGACGCCTACGTCTGGGGCGGGACCGGACCCGACGGCTTCGACTGCTCGGGGCTCACGAGCTTCGCCTACGCCGCGGCCGGCGTGGCGCTGCCGCACTCGAGCCGGGCGCAGTCCCGGATGGGCGTGGCCGTCGACCGCAGCGCCCTCCAGCCCGGTGACCTGGTCTTCTTCGGCTCCCCCGTCTACCACGTGGGCATCTACGTCGGCGACGGCAAGATGGTGCACGCCCGCACCTTCGGTCAGCCGGTCGCGGTGACCAGCGTCGACCAGGGCGACTACGCCGGCGCCCGCCGCGTCCTCGGCCAGTAGGGCGGGCCTCCTCCCTCAGTGGAGCCGGCCGCCCTCGGCGAGCAGCTGCACCAGCGCCGCGATCCGCCGCGCGCGGGTGGCGGGCGTGGCCGCCGTGGTGACCCGGTGGAGGACGGCGTAGCGGTTGCGCCCGTCCAGCGACGCGAACTGCTCCTGGGCCGCCGGGCTGGCGGCCAGCGCGGCGGCGAGGTCGTCGGGGACGGTCGCCGTCGCCGGCCCCGCGTAGGCCCGCTCCCAGCGCCCGTCGGCCCGGGCCGCCTCGACCGCGGCCAGCCCGGCGGGCCGCATCCGGCCGGCGGCGGTGAGCGCCTCGACCGCCGCCACGTTCTTCTGCGACCAGATGCTGCGCGGCCGGCGCGGGGTGATCCGCTGCAGGTAGAACCGCTCGTCCAGCCGGTTGGAGCGGCCGTCGATCCAGCCGAAGCACAGCGCCGACTCCACGAGCTCGGCGTAGGTCACCGACGGCACCCCCGCGTCCTTCTTGGCCAGCTTCACGTACAGGCCCGGCGCGGAGCCGTGCTCGGCCTCCAGCCACTCCTCCAGGGCCGCCTGGTCGGGGAACGCCAGCACCGGCAGGTCGGTCGGGAGCGTCACGGCGGGCATCGTCCCCGGCCTGGGGCCCGGCGTCCAGGCCGGGTGCACGCGGCCGTAGCGTGCCGGGCGGACGGCGACCCGAGGAGGTCCAGGGTGAACGGCGAGGTTCCTGCATCGGTGCAGGGCATCTACGACGAGGTGCTGCGGCGCAACCGCGGCGAGACCGAGTTCCTCCAGGCGGTGCAGGAGGTGCTCGAGTCGCTGGCCGTCGTGCTGGACCGGCACAGCGAGTACACCGAGATGAAGACCATCCAGCGCATCTGCGAGCCGGAGCGGCAGGTCATCTTCCGGGTCCCGTGGCAGGACGACCGCGGCGAGGTGCACATCAACCGCGGCTTCCGGGTGGAGTTCAACTCCGCCCTGGGCCCCTACAAGGGCGGCCTGCGCTTCCACCCCTCGGTGAACCTGGGGATCGTCAAGTTCCTCGGCTTCGAGCAGGTGTTCAAGAACGCGCTGACCGGCATGCCCATCGGCGGCGGCAAGGGTGGCTCCGACTTCGACCCCAAGGGCCGGTCCGACGCGGAGATCATGCGCTTCTGCCAGTCCTTCATGACCGAGCTGTACCGGCACCTGGGCGAGTACACCGACGTGCCGGCCGGCGACATCGGCGTCGGGGCCCGCGAGATCGGCTACCTGTTCGGCCAGTACAAGCGGATCACCAACCGCTACGAGTCCGGTGTGATCACCGGCAAGGGGCTGGGCTGGGGCGGCGCGCTGGTGCGGACGGAGGCCACTGGCTACGGGGCCGCGTTCTTCGCCGAGGCGATGATGGAGGCGGCGGGGGAGTCCTTCGACGGCAAGCGGGTCACCGTCAGCGGCTCGGGGAACGTCGCCGTCTACGGCGTGGAGAAGGTGCACCAGCTCGGTGGCACCGCCGTCGCCTGCTCGGACTCCAGCGGCTACGTCGTCGACGAGAAGGGCATCGACCTCGAGGTGCTCAAGCAGGTCAAGGAGGTCGAGCGGGGCCGGGTCGCCGACTACGCCGACCGGGTGGCCTCGGCGAGCTTCGTGCCCGACGGCAGCATCTGGGACGTCCCGTGCGACGTCGCGATGCCCAGCGCGACGCAGAACGAGCTGGACGGCGACGCGGCCGAGGTCCTGGCCCGCAACGGCTGCCGGTACGTCGTCGAGGGGGCCAACATGCCGGCCACGCCGGACGCGGTCCGGGTGTTCCGCAGGGCCGGCATCGCCTTCGCGCCGGGGAAGGCGGCCAACGCCGGCGGGGTGGCCACCTCGGCGCTGGAGATGCAGCAGAACGCCTCGCGCGACCGCTGGACCTTCGAGCACACCGAGGCCCGGCTGGAGGAGATCATGCGAGACATCCACGCCCGCTGCTCCGCCACGGCCGCGGAGTACGGCTCGCCCGGTGACCTGGTCCTCGGCGCGAACGTCGCGGGCTTCCTCGAGGTGGCGGAGGCGGTGCACGCGCACGGCCTGGTGTGACCCCGGGGTCAAGCGTCCTTGACAGGAGCGGCGGTCGCTGGTGGACTGCCGCTGTGTCAAGCTCACTTGTCAGCACGCGGTCGGCCGGTGCCGGGCGTCACGTCGCCGCGGTGCTCCTGGGGCTGCTGGTCGCGGCCGCGATCGGCCTGCTCGCCGGCGCACTCGGGGAGGACGGCCGGTTCTGGACCCGCGTCGTGGTCTTCGCGGCCGCCACCGTGGGTCCGGGCTACGGCCTGGCCTGGCTGCTCCTGCTCTCCGGGAGCGCCGGTCCCGAGCCGGTCGCCCGGCCGGAGGAGACCGTCGAGCACCAGTGGTGGCACCGCAGCGCGTCGGCCGCCTTCGTCGACGTGGTGACCGTCGCCGGCGTGGGGACGGCGGCGCTGGCCGTCACCGGCCTCGAGGTGGACGCGACGACGGCGCTGGCCCTGCTGCTCGTCCTGGCCCTGGCCGACGTCGGCACCCGCCTGGCCGTGCTGCGCCGGCGGGACGCCTGACCCCGGCCGTGCGCAACGACCTGGCCGAGCGGCGGGCGACCCGCGGCTGGTCGCAGGGGCGCCTGGCCGAGGAGCTCGGCGTCTCCCGGCAGACGGTGATCTCGCTGGAGAAGGGCCGGTTCGACCCCAGCCTGCCGCTGGCCTTCCGCATCGCCGCGCTCTTCGACTGCCGCATCGAGGACGTCTTCAGCCCCGCCGATGGGGCAAGCTGAGCCCGTGAGTGCCCAGCGAGACGACGTCCGGGCGGCGGAGCTGTACGTCGCCGACCTCGAGCCCCATCCGGGCGGCCGCGTGCAGCGGACGCTGCGGGTGGCC
This sequence comes from Geodermatophilus sp. CPCC 206100, assembly GCF_048569675.1. Lineage (NCBI taxonomy): Bacteria > Bacillati > Actinomycetota > Actinomycetes > Geodermatophilales > Geodermatophilaceae > Geodermatophilus > Geodermatophilus sp. CPCC 206100. Next base: position 41,970 of record NZ_JAQISV010000043.1, on the reverse strand, counting down.
GGTGCCTTCCTCTCCGAGCTGGTCAGCGGCCTGCTCCCGGCGCCGACGGTGAGCGACGTCGTGGTGCGACGGCGCGCCGACGGCGCCGAGGCGCTGCGGGTGCCGGCCGCGGACCCGGTGCTGCCCGGTGACCTGCTGCGCTTCGTCCGCGAGCAGCTGGACTCGATGGACGCCGAGGCGTTCCTCGCCGAGTGGGGCGAGCCGGCCTAGACCTCGCCGCGCAGCACCTCGGCGGCCTGGGCCAGCGCGCGCATCTTGCCGGCGGCCGACTCCCGGGGCAGGTACTTGAGCCCGCAGTCGCTGGAGAGCACCAGCCGCTCGACGTCGACGTCGTCCAGCGCGCGGCGCACCCGGTCGGCGATCACCTCGGGCGTCTCCACCTCGGGGGTGGACAGGTCGAGCACGCCGAGCGCGATGCCCTTGCCCCGCAGCGGGCGCAGCTGCGCCGGGTCCAGGTGCGACTGGGCGGTCTCCACCGACACGGTGTCGACCGGGGTGTCGGCCAGCTCCGGCAGGAACGAGTAGCCCTCGGGGCGCTCGGAGACCATCGCCGCGTAGCCGAAGCACAGGTGCAGGTGCACCGGCCCCGCCGCGCCCTCGACGGCCCGCGTCACCGCCTCCGCGCCGTACTGGCGGGCCACCTCGGGGCGCGCCTGCAGCCACGGCTCGTCGATCTGCACGATGTCGGCGCCGGCGGCGAACAGGTCGGCGATCTCGGCCCGCACCACCTCGGCGTAGGCCATCGCCAGCGCCCGCCCGTCGCCGTAGTGCTCGTCCTGCGACTGCTGCGCCATCGTGAACGGCCCCGGCACGGTGATCTTCACGGTGCGGTCGCTGACCGCCCGCAGGAAGCGGACGTCGCGCGCCTGCACCGGCTGCGGACGGCGGATCTCGCCCACCACGCGCGGCACCGGGATCGGCTTGCCGGAGCGGTTGATGACCGACCCCGGCTGGTCGACGTCCACGCCCTCCAGCGCGGTGGCGAAGTGGTTGGAGTAGGACTCCCGGCGCTGCTCGCCGTCGGTGACGATGTCGAGCCCCGCGGTCTCCTGGGACCGGACGGCGAGCCGGGTGGCGTCGTCCTGGGCCTCCTCGAGCAGCTCCGGCGCCACCCGCCACAGCTCGCGCGCGCGCACCCGCGGCGGCGTCTGGTGGGCGAGCTTGTCGTGGTCGAGGAGCCAGCCGGGCTGCGGGAGGCTCCCGACGACCGAGGTGGGCAGGGGCGGGAGCGTCAGGGCCATGCGCTGATCCTGCCGTGCGCTCGACCGGTGCGCGCACGGCCCTCCTGTGCTGTGCTGACCGGCGTGGCGGAGAACTACATCGCGCAGCTGGACTTCGGCGCCCCCAAGATCGACGAGGACGCCTTCGTCGCGCCGACGGCCGTGGTCGTCGGCGCCGTGACCATGGGGCCACGGTCGAGCATCTGGTACGGCGCGGTCGCCCGGGCCGACCACGAGGTGATCGAGATCGGCGAGGGCTCGAACATCCAGGACGGCTGCACCCTGCACTCCGACCCCGGGTCCCCCCTGGTCATCGGCCGCGGGGTGACCGTGGGGCACAACGTGGTGCTGCACGGCGCCCTCGTGGACGACGACGTGCTGGTGGGGATGGGCAGCGTCGTGATGAACGGCGCCCACATCGGCTCCGGGTCGATCGTCGCCGCGGGCGCGGTGGTCACCCAGGGCACCGAGGTGCCGCCGGGGTCGCTGGTCGCGGGCATCCCCGCCAAGGTGATCCGCCAGGCCACCGAGGACGACCTGGCGCACATCCGCGGCAACGCGGCCAGCTACACCGAGCGGCTGCCCGCGGCCCGCCGGGTCCGGCCGGTCGTCCGCCAGCCGCTGCCGCCGGCCGGGCTGACCCCCGGCGACGCCATGGACTGAGTCTCAGTCAGCGAGGAGCTCGCGGACCAGGGCGCCGACGGCGTCGAGCTCGATGAGGAAGCCGTCGTGGCCGTACGGCGAGGGGATCACCCGCAGCGGGACGCCGAGCGCGTCGGCCACCTGGTGCTGCAGGGCCAGCGGGTAGAGCCGGTCGCTGTCCACCCCGGCCACCACCGCCCGCGCGGTCACCCGGGCCAGCGCCGCCGGGGTGCCGCCGCGGCCGCGGCCGACGTCCCAGGTGTTCATGGCCTCGGTCAGGACGACGTAGCTGCCGGCGTCGAAGCGGCCGGCCAGCTTGTCGGCGTGGTGGTCGAGGTAGGAGGCCACGGCGAACCGGCCGTCGCCCTGCACGGCGGTGCCGAAGCGCTGCTGCAGCTCGTCGGCGCTGCGGTAGGTCAGGTGCGCGATCCGGCGGGCCACCCCGAGCCCGCCCACCGGCCCGGGGCCGGGCAGGTAGTCCCCGCCGGCCCACGCCGGGTCGGTGCGGACGGCGGCCTGCTGGGTGGTCTGCGTGCCGATCTGGTCGGCGGTGGCCGCGGCGCCCGAGGCGAGGAAGAACAGCGCCTCGACCCGCTCGGGCAGGGCGACCGCCCACTCCAGCGCGCGCATGCCGCCCATCGAGCCGCCGAGCACCGCCGTCCACCGGCCGACGCCGAGGGCGTCGGCCAGGGCCGCCTCCACCCGCACCTGGTCGCCCACCGTGACGGCGGGGAAGCGGGACCCCCACGCGGCGCCGTCCGGAGCGGCCGAGGACGGGCCGGTCGTGCCCTGGCAGCCGCCGAGCACGTTGGCGCAGACGACGAACAGCCGGTCGGTGTCCAGCGGCGCCCCCGGCCCGACCAGCCCCGCCCACCAGCCCGGCGTCGGGTGCCCGGGCCCGGCGGGGCCGGTGACGTGGCTGTCGCCGGTGAGCGCGTGCTCGACGAGGACGGCGTTGCCGCCGCCGGGCGCCGGCGTCCCCCAGGTCTCGTAGGCGACCCGCACGGCCGGCAGCGACCCGCCCAGCTCGAGCCCGAACGGCCCGGGCAGGTCGAGGAACCGCCGGTCGCCGACCGGATCCCCCTCACGCCAGCCGCCGGGCCGGGGCGGGGCCCAGGGGGCGACCCGGGCCCCGCCCACGGTCAGGCGCCCTTCGCTGCGCGGAAGCCGGCCTCCAGGTCGGCGAGGATGTCGTCGATGCCCTCGAGGCCGACCGCCAGCCGGACCAGGCCCGGGGTGACCCCGGTGGTGAGCTGCTCCTCGGGGGTCAGCTGCGAGTGCGTGGTCGACGCCGGGTGGATGACCAGGCTGCGCACGTCGCCGATGTTGGCCACGTGGCTGTGCAGCTCCAGCGCGTCGACGAAGCGCTTGCCGGCCTCCACCCCGCCGTGCAGCTCGAAGGTGAGGACGGCGCCGGCGCCCCGCGGGGCGTACTTCTGCTGCGCCGCGTGCCACGGCGACGAGGCCAGGCCGGGGTAGTTGACCCGGTCCACCGAGTCGTGGGCCTCGAGGAACTCCGCGACCCGCAGGGTGTTGGCCACGTGCCGCTCCATGCGCAGCGACAGCGTCTCGATGCCCTGGACGACGAGGAAGGCGTTGAACGGGGAGATCGCCGGGCCGAGGTCGCGCAGCAGCTGCACGCGGGCCTTGAGGGCGTAGGCGGGTGCGCCGAGGTCGGCGTAGACGACGCCGTGGTAGGTCGGGTCGGGCTCGGTGAAGCCGGGGAACTTCCCGCCGGTCCAGGTGAAGTTGCCGGCGTCCACGATCAGCCCGGCGATCACGGTGCCGTGCCCGCCCAGGTACTTGGTCGCCGAGTGCACGACGACGTCCGCGCCGAACTCGATCGGCCGGATGAGGTACGGGGTGGCGATCGTGTTGTCGACGATGAGCGGGACGCCGTTGCGGTGCGCCACCTCCGACACCGCGCTGATGTCGAGGACGTCGCCCTTGGGGTTGCCGATCGTCTCGGCGAAGAAGGCCTTGGTGTTCTCCCGGACCAGCGACTGCCAGTTCTCCGGGTCGTCGGGGTCCTCGACGAAGGAGACGGACACCCCGAGCTTGGGCAGCGAGTGGTGCAGCAGGTTGTAGGTGCCGCCGTAGAGGGAGGCGGAGGCGACGACGTGGTCGCCGGACTCGGCGACGTTGAGCAGCGCGAGGGTCGTGGCCGACTGCCCGCTCGACACCGCCAGCGCCGCCACGCCGCCCTCGAGCGACGCCACGCGCTGCTCCAGCGCGTCCTGCGTCGGGTTCATGATCCGGGTGTAGATGTTGCCCATCTCGGCCAGCGCGAACAGGTCCGCGGCGTGCTGGGCGTCGCGGAACTGGTAGGCGGTGGTGGCGTAGATCGGCAGGGCACGGGCCCCGGTGGTCGGGTCGGGGCTCGTGCCGGCGTGGATCTGCCGGGTCTCGAAGCTCCAGCTCTGGGGGTCGGTCATGCGCCGGTCTCCTCTCGATCGGGAGACCCCGCGGCGCGCGAGGAGCTCCGTCCTTGCCGGACGGCGGACGCCGGCCAGCCGGCTCTTCCCCTGGAGCACCTCGGACGGAGTCGAGGTTGCCGGGCAGCCAGCCAGGTGCTTTGCACTGCCTCTCGTGAGCCAGGCGTGATCCTAGGCAGGCCGACGTCCCCCGTGGAACACCGGTTCAGAGGACCTTCGAGAGGAAGGCCCGGGTGCGGGCGTGCTGCGGGTTGCCGAGCACCTCGCGCGGGTGGCCGGCCTCCACCACCACGCCGTCGTCCATGAACACGAGGGAGTCGCCGACCTCCCGGGCGAACCCCATCTCGTGCGTGACGACCACCATCGTCATCCCGGACTCGGCCAGCCCGCGCATGACGTCGAGGACCTCGCCGACCAGCTCCGGGTCCAGCGCCGAGGTCGGCTCGTCGAACAGCATGAGCTGCGGCTCCATGGCCAGCGCCCGGGCGATGGCGACGCGCTGCTGCTGGCCGCCGGAGAGTTGGTTCGGGTAGTTGTGCACGCGGTCGCCCAGCCCGACGCGCCCGAGCAGCTCGACCCCCCGCCGGCGGGCCTCCTCCTTGCGCTGGCCCTTCACCTGGGTGGGCGCCTCGATGACGTTCTCCAGCGCGGTCCTGTGCGGGAAGAGGTTGAACCGCTGGAAGACCATGCCGATGTCTCGGCGCTGCGCGGCGACCTCCTTGTCGCGCAGCTCGTGCAGCTTGCCGCCCCGCTCGCGGTAGCCGACCAGGTGCCCGTTCACCCACAGCCGCCCGGCGGTGACCTTCTCCAGGTGGTTGATGCAGCGCAGGAAGGTCGACTTGCCCGACCCGGAGGGGCCGATCACGCACACCACCTCGCCGGGCGCGACCTCCAGGTCGATCCCCTTGAGCACCTCCACGTGCCCGAAGGACTTGCAGACCCCCTCGGCCCGCACCATGGGCTGCACCGCGCTGCTCACTTCGAGCTCCCCACCTCGCGGGCCTCGCGGGCGGCCCGCTGCGCGCGGGTCTCCCGGCTGCCGAAGCCCCGGCTGAACCGCTTCTCCAGGAAGTGCTGGCCGATCATCAGCAGGCTGGCCAGGGCCAGGTACCAGAGGATCGAGGCCACGGCCATCGGGATGATCTGGAAGGTGCGGCTGCCGATGGCGCGCAGTTGGAAGTTGAGCTCCGTGCTCACCGGGACGGCGATCAGCAGCGAGGTGTCCTTGAGCATCGCGATGGTCTCGTTGCCGGTCGGCGGGATGATCACCCGCATGGCCTGGGGCAGCACGATCCGGCGCATGGCCTTGCCGCGGCTCATGCCCAGGGCGCTGGCCGCCTCCACCTGGCCCGGGTCGACCGACTGGATGCCGGCCCGCACGATCTCGGCCATGTAGGCGCCCTCGGAGAGCACCAGGCCGAGCAGCCCCGCGGTGAAGCCGGCGAAGATCTGGTTGCCGTCGAGGCCGAGGAAGCGCATGTCCCCGGAGAGCCCCAGCCAGCCCATGATCTGCTGGTCGAACGGGATGCCGAACTCGTAGGTGCCGTAGAGCGCGCCGAGGTTGGCGACGAAGAACAGCAGGACGATGCGCGGGATGGCGCGGAAGAACCAGATGTAGGTCCACGCGGCGCCGGACACCACCGGGTTCGGCGACAGCCGCATGACGGCGAGGACGATGCCGAGCAGCACCCCCAGCGCCATGGCGAGGACGGTCATGAGCAGCGTCGTCCGGGCTCCGCGGAGCACCGGCGCGCTGAACATGTTGTCGAGCATGAAGTCCCACTGGAACACCGGGTTGGTGACCAGCATGTGGACGAACATCGCGACCAGCACCGCGATGACGGCGGTGGCGATCCACCGTCCCGGGTGCCGGACCGGCACCGCCGCGATGTGCTCGGGCGGTGCCGGCCGGGTGGTGTCAGGGGCCTCGGCGGCCATGGCTGGGGGCTCCGGTCAACCGACGGTGGGGTTCACCGTCGGGTCGTCGATGGCGCCGTCCTCCACGCCCCAGCGCTCGAGGACCTCGGCGTAGGTGCCGTCGTCGATCAGGGCCCGGACGGCGTCGGCGACGGCCTGGGCGAACTCGGCCTGGTCCTGGGGGATGACGTAGCCGTAGGGCGCGGCGTCGTAGATGTCGCCGAGCAGCTCCAGCTGGCCACCGGTCTGCTGGACGGCGTAGGCCATCACCGGGGAGTCGGCCAGGCCGGCGGCGGCGGCGCCCGAGACGATCGCGGCGGTCGCGTCGCTCTGCAGCTCGTACTGGTTGATCGTGATCGGGTCCTGCCCGGCGGACTCGCACGCCTGGGAGCGGGCGGTGACGTCGTCGAGCTGCACGGTGCCCTGCTGGACGGCGATGGTCAGGCCGCAGGCCTCGTCCGGGTCGACGCCGTCGGGGTTGCCCGCCTTGGTGGCCCACTGGGTGCCGGCCGAGTAGTAGCTGACCATGTTCACCTCCTGCAGGCGCTCGGCGTTGATCGTGAACGAGGAGACCCCGACCTCGTACCGGCCCGAGCCCACGCCCGCGATGATCGAGTCGAACGAGGCGGTCTGGAACTGCGCCTCCAGCCCGAGCTTCTGCGCGACGAGGGTGAACAGGTCGACGTCGAAGCCGACGATCGTCTCGCCGTCCTCGGCGAGGAACTCGCTCGGCGCGTAGCTGGTGTCGCTGCCCACGGTGAGGGCGCCGTCCTCGGCGACGTCGGCGGGCACCAGGGCGGCCAGCGCGTCGTCGGCCTCGACGCTGGGCAGCGGCTCGCTGGTGGCCGCCGCCCCACCGCCGCCGCCACTGCCACCGGCGTCGCCGCCGGAGTCCTCCCCGCAGCCGGCGAGGACCAGGGTGAGGCCGGCGACGGTCGCGGCGGCGGCCCGGCCCGGCCGGGTCAGGGAACGGTTGGACACGAGCTCTCCCTCCAGCTGCGCCTCGTGATCAGAGGTGCGGGGTGCACGATCTTGCCCTGCGGGGAGCCTGCCTGGCGCGCCGAGTCCCCCGCCCGTGTGCGGTCGTGGCCCCCGTCACGGCGTCGGCGTGGCGGGAGTGGCCGGGCTGCCGGGTTCGGGAGCCGGTGTCCCGGGCTCCACCGGGGCGCTGCTCGTCGGGGGCCCGGAGCCGGTGGGCTCCCCGGTCGGGGCGTCGGTGGTCTGCTCCGCCGGGGCGCTGGTCGTCGTCCCGGCGGGCGGCGTCGGGGTCGTCGTCGGCGCGGGCTGGGTCGTCGGTGCCGGCTCGGTCGGCTCGGTCGGCTCGGGCTCGACCGGCAGCGGCACCACGGGCGCCGGGGCGGTCTCCTCGACCGGGACGGTGGTGCCGACCGCGGTCACGTCCGGGCGGACGGTGAGGTAGAGCGACAGCAGCCCGACGAAGAGGACGGCGAGGACCAGGGTCGAGGTGCGGGCCCGGCCCAGGTGGTGCGGCACGAACGACCACCACCGCCGGCGCCGCTCGGCGCCGGCCGGCGGGGCGGTGCTCACCGAGGGCGTCGTCGGGGACGTCGCCGGGATCTCCCGGGTCGGCGGGTTGCTCTCGGGGCCGGTCACCGGGCGCCGTCCCCGGCGCGGGCTCCGGCGTCCTCGGCGTCCCCGGTCGGCACGGGGGACGTCGGCGGCGGCAGGTTCAGGCCGGCGCGGTGGAACGCGAGCACGATGCGGGCGCGCAGGTCGCGGCCGACGTCGAACTGCTTGCCCGGCAGCGTGCGGGCCACCATGCGGACGTTCACCTGCTCGAGGTCGAGGGTCTCCACGCCCATGACGCTGGGCGGGTCGAGCAGCAGCGGCCGCATCCGCTCGTCCCGGAAGGCGTCGGCGCCGACCTCGCGGAGGACCTCGTTGACCCGGTTGACGTCCGTCGTCGTCGGCACCGGGACGTCGATGACGGCGCGGGCCCAGTCGCGGGAGAGGTTGACCACCTTGACGATCTGCCCGTTGGGCAGCGTGACGACCTCGCCGTCGGGGGAGCGCAGCCGGGTGACCCGCAGGGTGACGTCCTCGATGGTGCCGGTGGCCGGGTCCCCGCCGCCGACCACCTGGATGGAGACGACGTCCCCGAAGCCGTACTGCCGCTCGGTGATGATGAAGAACCCGGCCAGGACGTCGCCGACGATCCGCTGGGCTCCGAAGCCGAGGCCGACGCCGAGCACGGTCGCCGGCGCGACCAGCCCGCCGATGGGGATGCCGGCCCGGTCGAGGACGAAGAAGACCGCGATCGCGTAGATGAGCACGATCAGCGTCCAGGTGAGCACCTGGGTCAGCGAGTGCCGGTGCTTGGCCGCCTCGGAGCGGACGAGGGCGTCGCCGCCGGTGGCCTCCGCGTCGATGCGGTCGGTGATCTTCAGGCCCACCCAGGCGACGAACCGGGCCAGCAGCACCGAGCCGATGATGATGAGGACGATCTCCAGCCCGCGGCCGGCGAGCCAGTCGAGCAGTGTGGTCAGCGCATCCATCGGTCCCCAGCCTCCCCGGCCGCCGTCCGCGGTGCCAGCGCGGCCCCCGTCACCGGAGCTCGACGAACAGCGACTGCGTGGAGCGGCCCACCCGCCCGCGGGCGTCGTGGAGGTCGGCGAAGCACTGGCCGGCGCCCGCCGGGCCGATCGTCGTCGCGGCGTCCACCCCCAGCCACTCCCCGGCCGGCGGCCGGGTCAGTGCGACGCTCAGGTCGACGTTGGCGAAGCTCGCCCGGGTCCAGTCCAGGACGGCGGAGATGCCGCTGGCGGCGTCGGTCATGACCAGCAGGTGCTGCAGCGGCGTCATCGGCTCGCCGGCCACGAGGGCGCACCGGGTCCGGGTCCAGGCCGCCGCCGGGCCGGGCGCGTTGAACGAGCCGCGCGCGAACCGCCACTCCAGGGCCCGGAACTGCCCGTCCGGGATCCCGGTGGACCGCTCCGCCTCGCGGGCCAGCAGCGCGGCGGGCGGGCCGGCGTGCTGCAGTCCGGGGTCCCACGGGCCGATGGTCAGCGCGGTGGCCCGGTAGCCGCCGTCGACCGGCTCGTACAGCGCTGCGGGGAGCTCCATGTCCCGCAGTCTGCCGTCGGGCAGCCGGGCGCCCTCGCTCAGGAGTGCCGGGTGGCCCAGACGGCGAACGCGGTCCACGCCGCGGCCGCGACCGCCGCGACGATCCACAGCAGGCGCAGCTCGCCGGCCGGGTTGGACAGCACGAGCAGCACCGACACGACGAGGACCGCCCCGGCCAGCGGCGGGGTGCGCAGCAGCTCGGCCAGCGTGTCCGGCCCCGGGACGACGAGGAAGACGACCAGCGCCACGACCAGCAGGAAGCCGCAGAGCCCGGCGAGGAACAGCGCCGTCACGCCGTACTCCGCCGGGAGGGCCGCCGAGCCGAGCAGGCCGAGGACGACGCCGACGGCGAGCCCGGCCAGCAGCCGACGGCGGCGGGTCGACCACGGGGGTCGGGGCTCGGTCACGCCGTCCATGGTCCCTGCCGGTCCCGGGCCGCTGCAGCCGGGCGATGAGTTCCCGGGGGATCGCCCGTCCTACCTGCGACGGGGCCGGCCGGGCCCCGCGGACGAACGGGAGCACGACGTGCGCAAGGTCTTCCTCAACCTGGCGGTGCGGGACATCGAGACGGCGCGGGCCTTCTACGCCGGGCTCGGCTTCTCCTTCAACGAGCAGTTCTCCGACGAGCGGACGACCTCGGTCGTCGTCGACGAGAACATCGTCGTCATGCTGCTGAGCCGGGACCGCTTCGCCGACTTCGTCCCGGGCGGCCAGGTGGGCGACCCGGCACAGGCCCCGACGGCGCTGACGGCGCTCTCCTGCAGCAGCCGCGAGGAGGTCGACCAGCTGGTCTCCCGCGCCCTCGCGCACGGCGGGAAGCCCTGGCTGCCGCCCCAGGACCACGGCTTCATGTACGGCGCCAGCTTCGCCGACCCCGACGGGCACGTCTGGGAGCCCATGTGGATGGACCCGGCCGCGGTGCAGTGACCGGCCCGCTGGCGGAGGTCTTCCCGGCCGCGGCGCCCCGCCCGGAGCTGGCCGACCGGCTGGCGGTGTTCGCCCCGCTGGTCGGCAGCTGGCAGCTCCGGGTCACCGACGTCGCGGCCGACGGCACCGAGACCGAGCGTGACGGTGAGTGGCACTTCGGCTGGGCGCTGGACGGGCGGGCGCTGGCCGACGTGTGGATCAGCCCCTCCCGGGCCGCCCGCGCCGAGGGCGCGCCGGACGGCGAGTGGGGGATGAGCCTCCGGTTCTGGGACGAGGCGCTGGGCCGCTACCGGTCGACGTGGCTGGGTCCGGCGCGGGGCTGGGTCATCCCGTTCACCGCCCGGCCGGCGCCGGACGGGCTGGTCCTCGAGGGGGAGCGCGAGGGCACCCGGCTGCGCTGGGTCTTCTCCGAGCTGGGCGCCGACTCCTTCCGCTGGCGGGCCGAGGAGGACGAGGGCGCCGGTCCCCGGGTGCGGCAGCGCTTCGCCGCGCGTCGGGTCCCCGCCCCGTAGGTGGCACAGCCGGTTACGGGGACTACATTGCTCGCGTGCCCCGGCCCGCTCTCGGATACGCCGCCACGATCGCCGCCGCGGTCTTCTTCGCCGTCAACGGCACCGTGTCCACGCTGGCGCTGCAGGCCGGGCTCGCGCCCACCCGGCTGACCGCGCTGCGCTGCGCCGGGGCGGCGGTCGGGCTGCTCGTCGTCCTGGCGCTGGCCTCCCCGTGGCGGCTGCGCGTCACCTGGCGCGAGGTCCCGTTCCTGGCCGTCTTCGGGGTGGTCGGTGTCGCCCTGACGCAGTTCCTCTACTACGTGGCGATCGGGCGGCTGCCGGTCGGGATCGCGCTGGTCTTCGAGATGACCGCTCCGGTGCTGATCGCGCTCTACGTCTGGCTGGTGCGCGGCGAGCGGGTGCGCCGGCGCCTGTGGGCGGCGCTGCTGCTGTCCCTGTCGGGGCTGGTCTTCGTCGCCGAGGTCTGGCGCGGCGGTGGGTCGCTGGACCCGCTGGGGGTGGCCGCGGCGCTGGCGGCCGCGGTGTGCCTGGCCACGTACTACCTGATGGGCGAGCGCGGCACGGGAACCCGCGACCCGGTGGCGCTGACCTGCTGGAGCTTCGTGGCGGCCGGGGTGTTCTGGTCGGTGGCCGCCCCCTGGTGGGACTTCGACGCCCCGGTGCTCGGCGAGCGGGTGCCGGTGTCCATCGGGGCGCTGGAGCTGCCGCTGTGGGTGCTGGTCGCCTGGATCGTCGTCCTCGGCGCGATGGTGCCGTTCTGGCTGTCGCTCGGGGCGCTGCGCCACCTGCACCCGACGACGGCCGGGCTGGTCGCGACGGTGGAGCCGGTGTTCGCCTCGGTCGTCGCGTGGCTCTGGGTCGAGCAGGTGCTCAGCGGCTGGCAGGTGCTCGGCGGCTTCGTCGTCCTCGTGGGCATCGGTCTGGCGCAGACGGCGCGGGCGACGCCGGCGGCCGCGTCGCCCGCGCCGCTGCCGGAGACCGTGGTCCCGACCTGACCCGGCCGGGCCGGGGTCCGCTCGCTCAGGTGAGCTTCCGCGCCCCGTCGAGGTAGCCGGCGAGCTCCTGCATGTAGGCGGCCTGGGCGGCGTGGTCCATGCCGATGTACTTCCACGGGTACAGCTGGCCGGCCTGCACCGCGGGGAGCAGCGCCGCGGTCGGCTGGGCGGCGATCTCCTCCGGCGTCATGCTGAACCGCAGGGAGTAGAGCAGGACGTCGCTGGGGTGGCTGGGCACCTCCTCCCACCCGACGGTCTGCCAGAAGTAGCCGTCGCCGCCCGGGTCGACGAACTGGACCCCGAGGTCCTGGTAGAGCCGCAGCTGGGGGTCGTCGGGCGCCTTGGCCATCCACCAGCCGTCGGCGACGGTGGCGTACACCGGGAGCACGGTGACGCCGCCCGCGGCGGCCTCGGTGAGCGCGGCGGAGGCCGCCTCGAAGTCCTCGCGGGCCGCGTCGACGACGGCGTCGTCCGCGCCGAGCGACCCGGCCAGCTCGACGGTGCGCTCGATGACGTCGGCGGCCGAGCCGCGGTAGGCGATCGCGACGACGGGAGCGATCCGCGCGACCTGCTCCTGCTGCTCGAGCGACTCGAAGCCGTAGAGCGGCTGCGTCTCGTCCAGGGCGCCCGAGGAGTCGGTCGGGTAGACCGAGGTGACGATGACGTCGGGGTCGGCGGCGGCCAGCTGCTCCAGGTCGATCTGCCCGTAGCTCTCGCCGACGATCGCCAGGTCGCCGAGGTCCTTGCCGTCGAAGGCGACGTCGTCCGCCGCGGAGGTCTGACCGAAGGCGGCGACCGGCTCGATGCCGTAGTTCCACAGCGAGGCGACGACGTCGTTGAGCCCGGCGACCCGCGTCGGAGCCGCGTCGAGCTCGACGGTGTTCCCCAGGTCGTCGGTGAACTCCCAGCCGCCCTCCCCCGAGGCGCCGCTGCCGGCCTGCGCGCCGCCGTCGTCGGCGCAGCCGGCGGCCGCGAGGACCGCGGCGAGGGTGAGGGAGGCGCCGATCAGGCGGCGCGGCGTGCGGTGCACCGGGTTCTCCTCGCAGGTGGGTGCAGGGGTGTTCCCCTGACGAGGGGCATCAGGTTAGCCTTGCCTTACTCGGGTGGCGCAAGGGCCGGCCCGCCGGGAGTTCGGAGCCGCCGCATGACCCTCGCCGCGCAGCCGGAGGCCGTCACCGCTCCCGAGTGGCAGTTCTTCGACGCCACCGTCGCCGGTGTCCGCCGACTCGGGCCGAGCTTCGTGCGCATCACGTTCACCGGCCCCGGGCTCGCCGGCTTCGGCCTGGCCGGCGACGACCAGCGGTTCAAGCTCGTGCTCCCGCGGGACCCGGCCGGGATGCGGCGGCTCGTCGACCGCGGCTCCGCCTGGTACCCCGAGTACTGCGCGATGCCGGAGGAGCTGCGGCCCGACATCCGCACCTACACGGTGCGCGCGGCCCGGCCGGAGCTCGCCGAGATCGACGTCGACCTCGTCCTGCACGGGGTGGCCGACGGGCACGCCGGGCCGGCGGCCCGCTGGGCGGCGGCGGCCGTCCCGGGGGACCGCGTCGTGCTGCTGGGCCCCGACCGGCCCGGTCGCGGCCGGATGTGGGGCGTGGAGTGGGCGCCGCCCGCCGCGGCCCGCACGCTGCTGCTGGCCGGCGACGAGACCGCCGTGCCCGCCGTCTGCGCGATCGTCGAGGCGCTCCCCGCCGCGGCGCGGACGGTGACCGCGCTGCTGGAGGTGCCCGAGGCCGGGGACGTGGTCGACCTGGCGCTCCCGCCCGGGACGACGGTGCGCTGGCTGCCCCGGGAGGGCGCCGCCCGCGGGTCGCTGCTGGTGCCCGCGGTGCACGCGGCGCTGTGCGAGCTGGGCATCGCGACGCCGTCCGTCGCGCGGGCGGGTGCCGACTACGTCGACCTGGACCTCGACCGCGAGCCGCTCTGGGAGGTCCCCGACGCGGACGCGGCCGCGGGGTTCTACGCCTGGCTGGCCGGCGAGGCCGCCGTCGTGAAGCAGCTGCGCCGCCGCCTGGTGGGCGACCTGGGCGTGCCGCGCGGCGCGGTCGCCTTCATGGGCTACTGGCGGGACGGCGTCGCCGGCTGACAGGCGGCCCCGCTCCCCGAGGGGAACGAGGGCCCACGGGCTGCGCGGGCTGGGACCATCCTGCGGATGACGACACCGATCGGTCCCGAAGCGCAGCGACCCAACCCGGCACTCGAACCGCTGGCGCCGGTGCTGGGCGACTGGCGCACGACCGGGACGCACCCGCTGGTGCCGGGGACGACCTTCCACGGCCGCACGTCCTTCGCGTGGCACGAGGGCGGTGCCTTCGTCCTGATGCGCTCCGAGATCGACGAGCCGGGGATCCCCAGCGCCGTGGCCGTGATCGGCTCGGACGACGCCGCCGGCACGCTCACGATGATCTACTTCGACGAGCGGGACACCTCCCGCCGGTACACCGTCGAGGTGGGCGACGGCGAGGTGTCGTGGCACCGCGATGAGGCGGGGTTCGCCCAGCGCATGGTCCTCACCGTCGCCGACGACGGCAGCCGGCTCGACGGCACGGGGACCATGTCGCACGAGGGCGGCCCCTGGGAGGACGACCTGCAGCTGACCTACGAGCGCATCGACGTGTAGGACGGGGGTGTGTCCGGCCGGGCCACGATCGCCGGGGCCGGGGAGGCTCAGCGCAGGCGGCGGACCGGCACCACCATCGGCGTCCCGGCGACCGGGTCCGGCACGATCCGCGCCTCCAGGTCGAAGACATCGGCCAGCAGCTGCTCGGTGAGCACCTCGGCCGGGGCGCCGGAGGCGACGAGGACGCCGTCCTTCATGGCCACCAGCCGCTGGGCGTAGCGCGCCGCGAGGTTGAGGTCGTGCAGCACCACCACGACGGTCCGACCGCGCTCGGTGTGCAGCCGCTGGACCAGCTCCAGGACGTCGATCTGGTGGGACAGGTCCAGGTAGGTCGTCGGCTCGTCCAGCAGCAGCAGGTCGGTGCCCTGCGCGAGCGCCATCGAGATCCAGGCGCGCTGCCGTTGGCCGCCGGAGAGCGCGTCGACGGGGCGGTCGGCCAGCTCGGACATGTCGGTCCACGCCAGGGCCTCGGCGACGGCGGCCTCGTCCCCGCTCGACCACTGCTTGAGCCACGTCTGGTGCGGGTGCCGGCCGCGCGCGACGAGGTCCCCGACGGTGAGCCCCTCCGGCGCGACCGGCGTCTGCGGCAGCAGACCCAGCACCTTGGCCACCTCGCGGGTCGGCGTCCGGGTGATGGCCCGGCCGTCCAGCAGTACCTGGCCCTGGGCGGGCCGCAGCAGCCGGCCGAGGGCGCGCAGCAGCGTGGACTTGCCGCAGCCGTTGGGCCCGACGATCGCGGTGAAGGAGCCGTCGGTGAGCTGGAGGTCCAGGTCGCGGACGACGACGCGCTCGTCGTAGGCCAGGCTGACCGACTCGGCGGCGAGGCGGACCGGTCCGTCCGCCGGGGTCGGCGGGTGCAGCGTGGAGGTCGCAGCGGGGGTCGTCACAGCGTGGATCGCCGCCTTCCGCGGACGAGGAGCCAGAGCAGGTAGGGGGCGCCGACGAGGGCGGTGAGGATGCCGACCGGCAGGGCCTCGGGCAGCACGGTGCGCGTGAGCAGGTCCGCGCCGACCACCAGCGCGGCGCCGAGCAGGCCGGAGGCGACCAGCGGCGGCCGCGACCCGCCGGTGAGCCGGACGGCGATCTGCGGGACGACGAGCGCGACGTAGGAGATCGGGCCCGCGGCCGCGACGGCGGAGGCGGTGAGCGCGACCGCCACGAGCACGACCGCGGCCTGGGCGAGGCTGAGCCGGACGCCGAGCCCGCGCGCGGTGTCGTCGCCGAACTGGAGGACGCCGAGGGCGCGGCTGGCGGCCAGCGCGAGGGGGACCAGCACGGCCAGCGCCAGGGCCAGGGGGACGGCCTGGTCCCAGGTGCGGGCGTTGAGCGAGCCGGTGATCCAGACGTAGGCGGCGGCCGCGTCGAAGACCTCCGCCCGGGTGAGCAGCCAGTCGGTGAGCGCGGCGGCGACCGCCCACAGCGCGATCCCGACGAGGACCAGCCGGTAGCCGTCGACCCCGCGCCGCCAGGCCAGCACGAACAGCAACGCGCCGAACGCGAGCGCGCCGAGCATCGCGGCGAGCGGGACCCCCAGGCCGCCGAGGAGGCCGGCCGCGCCCGACGTCCCCCCGAGGACGATGGCCGCCACCGCGCCGACCGAGGCGCCCTGGGTGATGCCGAGGATGTCGGGGGAGGCCAGCGGGTTGCGGGCGAAGGTCTGGAAGAGGGCGCCGGCGAGGCCGAACGCGATCCCGACGAGCGCGCCGACCACGATCCGCGGGGCGCGCAGCTCCAGGACGATGAACTCCTGGCTCTGCTCGCCGAGGCCGGCCAGGGTCCGGAGGACGTCGCCCACGCCGATCGGGAAGTCGCCCCGGCCCAGGCCCACCGCGCCGAGGAGGACGACGACGATCGCGGCGACGAGCGGCACCGCCAGCTGCCGCCACCGGACCCGCCCCGAGACGGGCCCGACGCGGACGACGGTCTCGCCCGGTTGCCGCACCCGCATGGTCGCCCTCGGCCGGTCCGCGAGCTCGGTCACGGGCCGGCCAGCTTCCGGCGGCGGATCAGCGCGATGAAGAACGGCGCCCCCACGAGCGCGAGCACGATGCCGACCTGCAGCTCGCCGGGCCGCGCGACGACCCGGCCGAGCACGTCGGCGAGCAGCAGGAACGCCGCGCCGAGCAGGCCGGAGCACGGGACCAGCCAGCGGTGGGCGGGACCGGTGAAGGCCCGGACGACGTGCGGGACCACCAGCCCGACGAACGCGATCGGGCCGCAGGCCGCGGTGGCCGCGCCGCAGAGCAGGGTGACCGAGGCCAGGCCGACCAGCCGGGCCAGCCAGACCCGCTGGCCCAGGCCCCGGGCGACGTCCTCGCCGAGGCCGAGCAGGTCCAGGGCGGGGGCGTTGAGCAGGGCCAGCAGCAGGCCGGCGGCGATGAAGGGAGCGACCTGCCAGGCGATGTCGGCGCCGCGGCCGGCCAGCGCCCCGACCACCCAGAAGCGGAAGCTGTCGAGGCTGTCGGTGTCGGTCACCAGGATCGCCCGGACCAGCGCGTAGAGCAGCGCGGAGAGGGCGGCGCCGGCCAGGGCGAGGGTGACCGGGGTGGCCCCGCCGCGGCCGACGGACCCCAGCGCGAACACCAGCACGGTGCCGACCAGCGCGCCGGCGAACGCGAACCACACGTAGCCGGCGGGGGTGCCGATGCCGAACAGCCAGATGGCCAGGACGACGCCCAGGGAGGCGCCTGCGGTGACCCCGAGCAGGCCGGGGTCCCCCAGCGGGTTGCGGGTGTGCCCCTGGGTGAGCGCGCCGGCGACCCCGAGGGCGAGGCCGACCAGCAGCCCGAGGGCGGTCCGCGGCAGCCGCAGCTCGCGGACGATCACCGCCTCCTCGGTGCCCAGGCCGCGGTCGGTGAGCGCCTGCCAGACGGTGCCCGGGCCGATGCTGCGGGTGCCGACCGCGATGCTCAGGCCCGCCGCGACGACGACGAGCACGAGCAGGACGAGGACGCCGGTCAGCCGGCCGCCGCGGCCGCGCAGCAGCCCCGGCTGCCGCCGCGGGCCCGTCGTCCCGGCCGGCGCGGGACCGGCGTCGGTCGACGAGGACACGAGCGGCTCCAGGGGCGGGCGGACGGCGAGGCCGGGCTCGCGGCACAGCGAGCTCGGGCGTGCGACACAGCGAGGTTAGCCTCACCTCAGCCGCGCCGTCCCCGTGCGGACCGCTACCGAGCGAGGACCGACTCGATCGCCTGCCGCACCTCCGGGGCGTCGGGCAGGGTCTTCGGCCGGAAGCGGGCGACCACCTCGCCCTGCCCGTCGAGCAGCCACTTCTCGAAGTTCCACTGCACGTCGCCGGCCGTCCCGGTGGCGTCCGGGGCGTCGGTCAGCCGCTGGAACAGCGGGTGCGCCCCGGGGCCGTTGACCTCCACCTTCTCGGTCATCGGGAAGGTGACGCCGTAGGTGGTCGAGCAGAAGCTCTGGATCTCCTCCGCCGTCCCCGGCTCCTGGCCCATGAACTGGTTGCAGGGCACCCCGACGACGGTGAACCCGCGCGGGCCGTACTCGCGCTGCAGCGCCTCCAGCTGCGTGTACTGCGGGGTCAGGCCGCAGCGGCTGGCCACGTTGACCACCAGCGCCGCGCCGCGGTCGGTCAGCGCGCCCAGCGTCGTCTCCTCCCCCTGGAGCGTGGTGACGGGCAGGTCCAGCAGGTCGCTCATGTCTCTCCTCGGTGGTCCAGGCCGCTGATGTCGTCGGGGACGTCGACGGCGTGCTGTCGCAGGGTCTCGATCGGGACGACCTCCAGCGCCCGCGCGTGGGTCGCGGCCAGCACGACCCCGGCGGCCGCGCCGGCCTGGGCGGCCTGCAGCCACCGGACGGCGACGACGCACCAGCGGTCCCCCGGGCGCAGGCCGGGGAAGCCGTACTCGGGCCGCGCGGTGGTCAGGTCGTTGCCCAGCGCGCGCTGGTGGGCCAGGAACTCGGCGGAGACCACCGTGCAGACGGTGTGGCTGCCGACGTCCTCGGGCCCGCTGCTGCAGACGCCGGTGCGGTAGAAGCCGGTCATCGGCTCCGTGCCGCACGGCTCCAGCGGTCCGCCGAGGACGTTGCGTTCGTCGGCTCCGGGTCCGGTCATCGGTGCTCATGATGCGGGGTGCACGGCCTGCCCGCTGGGGCGGGCGGTGGCAAGGTGCTGGTGTGAGTGGGAGCACCCCGGCCGAGCCGCCGGTCCTGTGGCGCCCGACCCCGGAGTCGATGCGGGCGACCCGCCTCGCGGAGTTCGCGCGCTGGGTGGAGCGGCGCCGCGGCCTCGGCTGGGGCGACCCGCCGGACTACGACACGATCTGGCGCTGGTCGGTCGAGCACCTGGACCAGTTCTGGGCCGACGTCGCCGGCTGGTCCGGCGTGCTGCCCGGCGTCCCCGACGACCGGGTCCTGCCCCGCCGCGCCATGCCGGGCGCCGAGTGGTTCCCGGACGCGACGCTCAACCTCGCCGAGCAGGCGCTGCGGGCCGGAGCCGACGGGACGGTCCCGGCCGGGTCGCCCGCCCTGGTCGCCGTGGCGGAGGACCGGGAGCCGGTCGAGGTCAGCTGGGCGACGCTGCGCGGCCAGGTCGGCGCCTTCGCCGCGACCCTCCGGCGGCTCGGCGTCCGGCGCGGCGACCGGGTGGCCGGCTACCTGCCCAACGTCCCCGAGGCCGTCGTGGCCTTCCTCGGGACGGCGGCGATCGGGGCGGTGTGGTCCTCGTGCGCCCCCGACTTCGGCACCCGCGCCGTCCTCGACCGCTTCGCCCAGATCGAACCGACCGTGCTGGTCGCCGTCGACGGGTACCGCTTCAACGGCCGCGACCACGACCGCCGCGACGTCGTCACCGAGCTGCGCAGCGCCCTGCCGAGCGTGCGGACGACGGTCGCCGTCCCCCGGCTGTTCCCCGACGAGGTGCCCGCGGGCGCGATGCCGTGGGCCGAGGCCGTGGCCGCGCCGCAGGAGCCGGAGTTCGAGCCGCTGCCGTTCGACGCCCCGCTGTGGATCGTCTACTCCTCGGGCACCACGGGCCTGCCCAAGGGCATCGTGCACGGCCACGGCGGGATCACCCTCGAGCAGCACAAGCAGCTGGCGCTGCACGGCGACGTGCGCCCCGGCGACCGCTTCTACTGGTACGCCTCCACCGCCTGGATCATGTGGAACATCTCCACCTCGGCGCTGCTGCTCGGCGCCACGGTGGTCGTCCATGACGGGGCGCCCGCGTACCCGTCGCTCGATGCGCAGTTCGCCCTCGCCGCGCGGACCGGGCTCACCTATCTGGGCACCAGTGCGGGCTACCTCACCGCCTGCGAGAAGGCGGGGCTCCGGCCGGGGGAGACCCACGACCTGTCGGCGCTGCGGTACGTGGGCTCGACCGGGTCGCCGCTGCCGGCCGCGGCCTTCGGCTGGGTCTACGACGCGGTCAAGCCCGACGTCTTCCTCGGGTCCCTGTCCGGGGGCACGGACGTCGCCACCGGCTTCGTCGGCAGCTCGCCGCTCCTCCCGGTGACGGCGGGCGAGCTGCAGCGGCCGATGCTCGGGGTGGCCGCCGCCTCCTGGGACGAGCAGGGCCGGCCCGTCGTCGGCGAGCTGGGCGAGCTGGTGATCACCGAGCCCATGCCGACGATGCCGCTGTACTTCTGGAACGACCCGGACGGGCGCCGGTACCGGGAGTCCTACTTCGAGCCCTGGCCCGGGGTCTGGCGGCACGGGGACTGGATGGAGGTCACCGAGCGCGGCACCTGCCTGATCACCGGCCGCTCGGACTCCACGCTCAACCGCGGCGGCGTGCGCATGGGGACGGCCGACATCTACGCCGCCGTCGAGTCGATCCCCGAGGTGGCCGACTGCGTCGTCCTCGGCGTCGAGCAGCGCGACGGCGGCTACTGGATGCCGCTGTTCGTCGCGATGGCGGAGGGGCAGGAGCTCACCGACGAGCTCGTCGCCCGGATCAAGGACGCGATCCGCCGGAACGCCAGCCCCCGGCACGTGCCCGACGAGGTGCTCGCCGTCCCGGGCGTGCCGCACACCCGCACCGGCAAGCGGCTGGAGGTGCCGCTCAAGCGGCTGTTCCAGGGCGTCGACCCGGCGAAGGCGCTCAACGTCGGCGCGGTCGACGACCCGGCGGCGGTGGAGCACTACGTGCGGATGGCCGCGGAGCGCGGCGTGCGCTGATGCCCGGGCTGCCCCGCGCGCTCGCCCCGCTGCGCCATCCCCGGTACCGGCTGCTGGCCGCGTCGCTGGCGCTCTCGCTGCTCACCAACAGCACGTTCGCGGTCGCCGTCGTCTGGCAGGTCGTCGCGCTGGAGGGCGGGCCGGCGGAGCTGTCCCTGGCCACCGGGCTCCAGGCCGGCGGCATGCTGGCCAGCACCCTGCTCGGCGGCGCCCTGGCCGACCGGGTGCCCCAGCGGCACATCCTGCTGGCGGTCGCCCTGGTGCAGACCGCCGGTCTCGCCCTGCTGGCGGTGCTGTCGCTGACCGGCTCGCTGACGCTGTGGCAGCTGGCCGGCGTCGCGCTGGTCGGCGGCCTGGCCAACGGCCTCTACTACCCGGCCTACTCGGCGCTGGTGCCCGCGCTGCTGCCCGAGGACCAGCTGCTCGCGGCCAACGGGCTCGAGGGGACGATGCGACCGGTGCTCTACCAGGCCACCGGGCCGGCGCTGGCCGGCGGCCTGATCGCGGCGACCTCCCCGGGGGTGGCACTCGCCGTCACCGGGGCCGCGGCCCTCGGTGCCGCCGTCTGCGTCGCGGCCCTGCCGGCCACCGCCGTGCGCCGGGAGGGGGTCCGGCCGCACCCCGTCCGCGGCCTGTTCGCCGACATGGGCGAGGGCTTCGCCTACATGGTGCGGACGCCGTGGCTGCTCGCCACGCTGGTGTTCGCCTCGCTGATGATCCTGGTGATGATCGGCCCGTTCGAGGTGCTGGCGCCCTTCGCCATCAAGGACCGCGCCGGCGGCGGCCCGTTCGAGCACGCGCTGGTGCTCGCCGCGTTCGGCCTCGGCGGTGCGGTCGGGTCGATGACCGTCGCGTCGCTGCGGCTGCCGCGGCGCTACCTCACGGTCATGAACCTGCTCTGGGGACTCGGCTGCGTGCCGCTGGTCGTCTTCGGCACCACCACGCACCTCGCGGTGATGATCGTCGCGGGGCTGGTCACCGGGGGGACCATGCAGGCCGGCATGGTCATCTGGGGCACGCTGCTCCAGCGGCGGGTGCCCCCGGCACTGCTCGGCCGCGTCTCCAGCCTCGACTTCTTCGTCTCCACGGCGTTCATGCCGCTGTCGATGGCGCTCGCCGGCCCGGTCAGCGAGCTGATCGGGCTCTCCGCCACCTTCCTCGTCGCCGGGCTGGTCCCGCCGGTGCTGGCGCTGGTCGTCGTCCTCGCCGCCCGGCTGCCCGCCGACGAGCTCGCCCACCCGCTGGACCGGCGGCCCCGGCAGGACGCGGTGGCGTCGTCCGCGCTCTGACACTCCGCTCAGCTGAGCCGCAGCACCCGCGCCTCCCACGGGCGCAGGACGGCGGGGTCCGCCCCGGGCAGGTTGCCCAGCACCAGCTCGGCGCCGGCCCCCTCCGGCAGCAGCTCCGCGAGCCGGTACTCGTGCCCGCTGACGTTGCACACCACGAGCAGGACCTCGCCGGCCAGCGCCCGGGTGAAGGCGTACACCGACTCGTGCTCGGGCAGGAGCATCGTGAAGTCGCCGAGCGCGACCACCGGCGACCCGTGCCGCAGGGCGATCAGCCGCTGGTGGTGGGCGAACACCGAGTGCGGGTCGCACCGCTGGGCGGCGGCGTTCCACTCCGTGGCGTCGGGGTTGACCGCGATCCACGGCGTCCCGGTGGTGAAGCCGGCGTTCGGGGAGTCGTCCCACTGCACCGGCGTCCGGGCGTTGTCCCGGCCCATCCGCCGGATCGCGGCGAGCACGGTGTCGGGGTCCGCGCCGTGCGCGACCGCCTGCGCGACGTGGTTGAGCGACTCGACGTCGCGCAGGTCGTCGAGGGAGGCGAACGGGGCGTTGGCCATCCCGATCTCCTCGCCCTGGTAGACGTAGGGCGTCCCCCGGTGCAGGTGCAGCAGCGTGGCCAGGCAGGTGGCCGAGTCGCGGCGGTACCGCGGGGAGTCGTCGCCGAACCGCGACACCGCGCGCGGCTGGTCGTGGTTGTCCCAGTAGAGGGAGTTCCAGCCGGCGTCGGCCAGCCCGGCCTGCCAGCGCCCGAACGAGGCCTTGAGGTCGGTCAGCCGCAGCGGGCGCGGGGAGAACTTGGAGCCCTCGAAGTCCAGCCCGACGTGCTCGAACTGGAACACCATGTCCACCTCCTCGCGCGCCGGGTCGGTGAACAGCCGGGCCTCCGCCACGGTGACGCCGGGCATCTCGCCGACCAGCAGCAGCTGCTCGCGGCGGCCGGCGAACACCTCGCGGTGCATCTCCTGCAGGAACTCGTGGATGCGCGGGCCGCAGACGACCGACCCCGACGCGTCGCCGTAGGGCAGGCCGGGCAGCGGAGGACCGTCGTGCAGCTCGCCGTCCGGGCCGACGTCCTTGCTGACGAGGTTGATGACGTCCATGCGGAAGCCGTCGACCCCGCGGTCGAGCCACCACCGCATCATCGCGTACACCGCCTGCCGGACCTCGGGGTTCTCCCAGTTCAGGTCCGGCTGCTTGCGGTCGAACAGGTGCAGGTAGTACTCGCCGCTGGCCTCGTCGAGCGCCCAGGTGGGCCCGGAGAAGAACGAGTGCCAGTTGGTGGGCTCCGCGCCGGGCGCGCCGGCCGCCATCCCCGCCCGCGGCGGCCGCCACCAGTACCAGTTCCGCTTGGGGGAGTCCGGCGAGGACCGGGACTCGACGAACCACGGGTGCTCGTCGCTGGTGTGGTTGACCACGAGGTCCATGACCAGCTTCATCCCGCGCGCGTGCAGCGCCGCGATCAGCTCGTCCAGCTGCGCGAGGGTGCCGAACAGCGGGTCGACGTCCTGGTAGTCGCTGATGTCGTAGCCGTTGTCGGCCTGCGGGGAGGGGTAGACCGGCGAGAGCCAGACGACGTCGGCGCCCAGCTCGGCCACGTGGTCCAGCCGCTGCAGCACGCCGCCCAGGTCGCCGACGCCGTCCCCGTCGGAGTCCATGAACGAGCGCGGGTAGACCTGGTAGACGACGGCGCGGGTCCACCACGGGGGCTGCTGGTCGGGCACCGCCCCAGCCCAGCACGGGCGGACGGTGCCCGCACCCGATCAGTCCTGTGGCGGTCCGGCGGGGGAGCTGTGGTGCACCGCCTCCACGTTGTTGCCGTCGGGGTCCCGGAAGAAGACGCCGTAGTAGCCGGGGTGGTACTCGGGCCACACCCGCGGCTCGTGCAGCACCTCCGCACCGGCATCCCGCGCCAGCGCGAAGACCTCGTCCACCGCCGCCCGGGACGGCGCTCGCAGCGCCAGGTGCACGGGGCGCTCGCGGCCCTCGGCGAGCGGGCTCAGCCACAGCTGCGGGTGCCCGTCGGGACCGGCCAGCCCGACGACGGGACCGGCGGGGGTCTCGTGGCGCAGGGCCTCGCGCAGGCCGATCGGGGCGAAGACGCGGGTGTAGAAGGCGATGGCGGCCGCGGCGTCGGCGGTCTGCAGTCCCAGGTGGTCGATCACGCCGCCGGAACCTAGCCCGACCGGCGACCCCGGGGAACCGCTGTTTGGATGGGAGCGACCCGTCGGGCCCGACCCGGCACCCGGAGCACCCGAGGAGAACCGATGGCCGAGCTGACCCGCCCCGACGTCGAGCCGCCGACCGGCCCCGCGCCCGAGGACCTGGTGGTCGAGGACCTGGTCGTCGGGGACGGCCCGGAGGCCGAGGCCGGGAAACTGGTGAGCGCGCACTACGTCGGCGTCACCCACGACGGCGGCGAGCAGTTCGACGCCTCCTGGGACCGCGGCGACCCGCTGGAGTTCCGCCTCGGCGTCGGCATGGTCATCCAGGGCTGGGACGAGGGCATCGCCGGCATGCGGGTGGGTGGCCGCCGCCGGCTGACCATCCCCGCGCACAAGGCGTACGGCGAGCGCGGTGCCGGCGGCGTCATCCGGCCCGGCGCCACGCTGGTCTTCGTCGTCGACCTCGTCGGCGTGCGGTGACCCCCGGCCGCCCCGCCGACTGAGGGGCGGCCCGGTGGGGCACTGGTGCGGCCATGACCCAACCGGCACCCACCACCGAGCACGCCCTGGCGAAGGCGGCCACCGAGGGCGACACCGGCGGTGAGTCCACCGGCACCGTCGTCGTCGCCGGGCTGGCCAACCTGGGCATCGCGATCGCCAAGCTCGTCGGCGGCCTGATCAGCCACTCCTCGGCCATGATGTCCGAGGCGGCGCACTCGGTCGCCGACACGATCACCGAGGTCCTGCTGTTCATCGCGCTCAAGCGCGGGAACAAGGCACCCGACGCCCGCCACCCGGTCGGGTACGGGCGGGAGACCTACTTCTGGGCGCTGCTGGCCTGCCTGGCCACCTTCACCCTCGGCGCCGGGTTCTCCTTCTACCAGGGCATCGAGACGATCCTCGAGGGCGAGGAGCAGGGCGATCCGCTGGTCGCCTACATCGTCCTGGCCGTCTCCTTCGTGCTGGAGGGCGCGTCCTGGCTCAAGGCGGTCCGGCAGGTCCGCGGCGCCGCGCGCACGTGGGGGACGACGTCCCGCCGCTACCTCGCCGAGACGTCCGACACCACGATCAAGGCGGTCACCTTCGAGGACAGCGCCGCCCTGGTCGGCCTGGTGCTGGCCGCGCTGGGGCTCGTCCTCGAGCAGGTCACCGGCGACCCGGTGTGGGACGGCGTCGCCGCCATCCTCATCGGCGTCCTCCTGCTGCTGGTCGCCGGCTCCCTGGCGCGGGCCAACGTCTCGCTGCTGATCGGCCAGTCGGTCTCCCCGCGGATCCAGGAGGAGCTGCGCCGGGAGATCGCCGCCCTCGACCAGGTCACCGACGTCCCCTTCCTCCTCACCACGGTCATCGGGCCCGGGCAGCTCATCGTCTCGGCCAAGGTGGACTTCGCCGACACCGCGACCGTCGCCGACGTCGAGCGGGCCTCCGACGAGGCCGAGCGCCGGCTGGTGGCCCGGCACGGGGGCGTCCGGTACGTGTTCCTCGACCCCACCCCCGGCGACGGCCGCGCGCGGGCGGAGGTGCACCGGCCGGAATGACCCGGCTGCCGCCCCGGTTGACCGGGGTCGTGCGCATCGAGGTGTGGTCCGACGTCGTCTGTCCGTGGTGCTACATCGGCAAGCGCCGGCTGGAGACCGCGCTGGAGCGGTTCCCGCACCGCGACCAGGTCGAGGTCGTGTGGCGGTCCTACCAGCTCGACCCGTCGATCCCCGAGGGCGAGACGCACCCGACGCTCCCCGCGCTGGCCGCCAAGTACGGCCGCAGCGTCGAGGACGTGCGCGCGATGATGCGGCACGTCGAGGAGACCGCGGCCGCGGAGGGCCTGCACTACGACCTCGCCGACGGCACCAGCGGGAACACCCTGCTCGCCCACGAGCTCCTCCACCTCGCCGCCGAGCACGGGCTCCAGGGGCGGGTGAAGGAGCGGCTGCTGCACGCCCACTTCGAGGAGGCGCGCTCGGTCTTCGACGTCGACTCCCTCGTCGCGCTCGCCGTCGAGGTCGGCCTCGACGGGGCCGAGGTGCGGGCGGCGCTCGGCGACTCCCGGTACCGGCCCGCGGTGCACGCCGACGTCCGCACGGCGCAGGCGCTCGGCGCGACCGGCGTCCCGTTCTTCGTCGTCGACCGGAAGTACGGAGCCGCCGGCGCGCAGCCGGCCGACCTGCTCCTGCAGCTGCTGGAGCGGGCGTGGGCCGAGGCCAACCCGCTGGTCACGGTCCCCGCCGCCGAGGGCTGCGCCGACGACAGCTGCGCGGTGTGAGCGAGGGCCCCTCACCAGCACGGGTGAGGGGCCCTCGCGGTGGCCCCCGCAGGGGGCCCTTCGATCACTGGGCGGCGGGCCCGGCCTGGTCGGTGCCCTGCAGGCGGCCGAGGAACTCGTGGCAGCGCTTGGCCCGCGCCGAGTCCTCGGACATGACGTCGCGGAAGAAGCCGGCGATGTCGTCGAGCCCGGCGTTCTCCGCGTCCCGGACGTACTGGCCGTAGTCGTGCCCGGCCTTGAGTGAGTGGTACTGGACGGAGATCAGGTCGTAGTAGACGTCCTCGAAGCCGGTTTCACCGGTGGCCATCGCGACCTCCTGGTCTGAGGGGTTGTGTGCGGGGTCACATTCCCCGGCCGGACCGGGTGAAACGGACCGCCCCGTCTCAGCTCCGGGACGCCGCTCCGCCGGTGACGTCCCCGCCGCCGGCGTCGTCGGCCTCGGTCCGGCCGGCGGCGAGCTCGTCCTCGGCCATCTCCTCCTCCCCGCTGACCGCCGGGTCGTCCGCGGTCGAGGCGAGGTCCTCGCCCTGGCCGTAGGCGCCGGGGTCGGCCTGCAGGGTGCGCGGGTCGTTGAGGGGGTCCGGGACGTCGGGATCGGTGACGGTCATGCCCGTCCCGTGCCCCGCACCCCGGGGGGCGAACCGCTGGCCGAATCCGTAACGAGTGTGTTACACATCAGCCCGTGGAGGCGCTCGCGGCCCTCGCCGACCCGATCCGCCGGGAGCTGCTCGCCCTGCTGGCGCGGGGGGAGCAGGCCGCCGGCGAGCTGGCCGGCCGCTTCCCGGTGAGCCGGCCGGCGATCAGCCGGCACCTGCGGGTGCTCCGGGAGGCCGGGCTGGTGACCTGCCGGGAGGAGGGACGGCGCCGCCTCTACGCGCTCGACCCGCGCCCGCTGCGGGAGCTCGACGAGTGGCTGGAGCCCTACCGCGACCTCTGGGCCCAGCGGCTGGACGCACTGGACACCGAGATCGCCCGCGGCCGGCGGGCGCAGAGGGGCGGAGGCCCGACATGACCCAGCAGGACGTGCACGCCCGCCGCGGCGTCGTCACCACCGAGGCCGACGGCCGCCAGCTGCTGGAGTTCCGGCGGTCCTGGCCGGACCCGATCGACGACGTCTGGTCCGCCGTCACCGAGCCCGAGCGGCTCGCCCGGTGGATCGGCCGGTACGAGGGCGAGCGCGGCCCCGGCGGCCAGGGCCTCTTCTTCATGACCCACGAGGGGGACGACGAGCCCGCCGGCTCGCCGGCCACGATCGTCGAGTGCGCGCCACCGCAGCGTCTCGTCGTCGACACGGCGGGGCCGGGGGAGACCTGGCGGCTCGAGCTGGACCTCACCGAGGAGGCCGGCCGGACGGTGCTGGTCTTCCGCCAGCGCTTCGCCCCCGAGGCCGACGTCGCCGACGTCGCCGGCGGCTGGCACTGGTACCTCGACCGGCTCGAGGCCGAGGTGACCGGCGGCGAGGGGCCGGGGGACTGGGAGCCGTTCTGGGCGGAGGTGGGTCCCGGCTACGGCCGGGACGTCACGGGCTGACCGACCGGCCGAGCACGGCCATCGCCACCGAGCCGGCGAGGCCGACCACCACGACCGGTGTCTCGACCGGGTCGGCGCCGGCAGGGGTCAGCAGCCGCCGGTTGAACCGCTCCACCAGGTAGCCCCCGACCATCCCGGTGCCGAGGATGCGCAGCGCCTGGCGCGCCCGCTCGTGCGGCCCGGCCGCCAGGCGGGCGACGGCCCAGGCCTGTGCGCCCAGCATGTAGGCCGGTGCGCTGTAGGACGTGCCGAACCAGAGCGAGTCGCGCCCGACGTGCGCCGGGTCACCCCGCATGAGGGGGACGTCGAAGGCGCGGCGCCGCCGCAGCGACAGCACCTGGCCGACCAGGCCGGCGGCGAGCTGGATCGCGGAGGCGGCGACGAGCGCCCTGCGGTGGGCCATGGGCGCGCAGCGTAGGGGTCCGCGGCTCACCCGACGTGGCGAACGACCAGGGACTTCGGGCCCTCGGAAAGACGTCCTATACGTGTCATCTCTCACGGTTACAGCCCGGTTGCACGCCGGTAGCCTCGGTGCACCGGTGTCCCGGTCGGCGCCTCCGGCGCACGGTGGACCGGACGACCGCCCCGACGCACCAGCCCCGCCGGGTGTCCGCCCGGCGCGCCCTGAGGATGGAGACGCCCTTGACCTCCGTGGCCACCCCCGGTCTCGACAACGCACCCACCACCCACGCCCGCCTGCTGGCCTGGGTGCGCGAGATGGCCGAGCTGACCACGCCCGACCAGGTGGTCTGGGTGGACGGCAGCGACGAGGAGTGGGCACGGCTCACGGACCGGCTGGTGGACGCCGGCACCTTCACCCGGCTGGAGCAGAAGCCGAACTCCTTCTGGTGCGCGTCGGACCCCAGCGACGTCGCGCGGGTCGAGGACCGGACCTTCATCTGCTCGGTCGACGAGGCCGACGCGGGGCCGACCAACAACTGGATGGCTCCCGGCGAGATGAAGTCGATCATGACCGAGCTGTACCGCGGGTGCATGCGCGGCCGGACGATGTACGTCATCCCGTTCTGCATGGGCCCGGTCGAGGCCGAGAACCCGATGTTCGGCGTCGAGCTCACCGACTCCGAGTACGTCGTCGTCTCGATGCGGGTGATGGCCCGCATCGGCAGCGCGATCCTCGAGGCGATGGGTACCGACCGGCCGTTCGTGCCGGCCATGCACTCCCTCGGCGCCCCGCTGGAGCCGGGCCAGCAGGACGTGCCGTGGCCCTGCAGCGACACCAAGTACATCGTGCACTTCCCCGAGGAGCGGGCCATCTGGTCCTACGGCTCCGGGTACGGCGGCAACGCGCTGCTGGGCAAGAAGTGCTACTCCCTGCGCATCGCCTCGGTCATGGCCCGCGACGAGGGCTGGCTCGCCGAGCACATGCTGATCCTCAAGCTGACCAGCCCGCAGGAGGAGACGTACTACGTCGCCGCGGCCTTCCCGAGCGCTTGCGGCAAGACCAACCTGGCGATGCTCGAGCCGACCATCCCGGGCTGGAGGGTCGAGACCCTCGGCGACGACATCGCCTGGATGCGGTTCGGCGAGGACGGCCGGCTCTACGCCCTCAACCCCGAGTACGGCCTGTTCGGCGTCGCGCCCGGCACCGGCTGGGACACCAACCCCAACGCCATGCGCACCATCGAGCGCGGCAACTCCGTCTTCACCAACGTCGCGCTGACCGACGACGGCGACATCTGGTGGGAGGGGATGACCGACGAGCCGCCGGCCCACCTCACCGACTGGAAGGGCCGGGACTGGACGCCGGAGAGCGACGAGCCCTCCTCGCACCCGAACTCGCGGTTCTGCACCCCGATCACCCAGTGCCCGATCCTGGCGCCGGAGTACCCGGACCCGCAGGGCGTGCCGATCTCGGCCATCCTCTTCGGCGGTCGCCGCAAGACGACGATCCCGCTGGTCACCGAGGCCCGTGACTGGAACCACGGCGTCTTCATGGGCGCGACGCTCTCCTCGGAGACCACTGCCGCCGCCACCGGCGCGGTCGGCGTCGTCCGCCGCGACCCGTTCGCGATGCTGCCGTTCATCGGCTACAACGCCGGTGACTACGTGCGGCACTGGGTCGAGACCGGCAAGGCGCACGACGCGGCCGAGCTGCCGAAGATCTTCTACGTGAACTGGTTCCGGCGCGACGAGGACGGCGGGTTCCTGTGGCCGGGCTTCGGCGAGAACAGCCGGGTCCTCAAGTGGGTCGTCGAGCGCCTCGAGGGCACCGCGGCCGCCGTCGAGACGCCCGTGGGGCACGTCCCGACCGCCGACTCCCTCGACGTCTCGGGCCTGGACCTGACCGTCGAGCAGGTCGAGCAGGCGCTGGCCGTCGACGTGGACGAGTGGCGCGCCGAGGTCCCGCAGATCACGGAGTGGTTCCAGAGGTTCGGCGACAAGCTGCCCAGCACCATGTGGGACGAGCTCGCCATCCTCGAGCACCGGCTCGCCTGAGAGAAACACCCCCTGCCCCCACCGCTCGTACGCTCGCGGCGGGACCCTGCAGGGGGCCGCCCCGTCCCGGTCGACGACTGGGGCGGGGCCGTCCGCGTCCCGGGGACGGCGCGCACCGGCGCGTCCGTCCGTCGTCCGGCCGCGGGACGGGACGTCGGTTAGCGTGGCCTCAGGAACACCCGCTGCGCCCTGCACCTGAGACGACAGGTCCCCTTCCCGTGCCCAATCCGTACCTGCACGTGCTGCGCACCCCGCACGCGCTGCCGATGGTGTTGGCGGCGTTCATCGGGCGGCTGCCGCTGTCGATGGTCGGACTGGGGTCGGTCCTGCTGATCGCCTCCGAGACCGGTTCCTACGGCCTCGGAGGCGCTGTCGCCGCGACCGGGGCGGTCACCACCGCCATCTCCGGGCCGCTCATCGGGCGGTGGGCCGACACGCACGGCCAGCGCCGCACCCTGCTGCCCGTGCTGGTGGTCTTCGTCGTCGCCGGCTGCGTGTTCCTCCCCGCGGTGAAGGGCGACTGGCCGCTGTGGATCGTGTTCGCCTCCGCCGGAGTGGCCGGCGCGTGCATCCCGCCGGTCGCCTCGATGATCCGCGTGCGCTGGACGCACCTGCTGCGCGGGACGCACCGGCTGCCGACGGCGCTGGCCATGGAGTCGGTGGTCGACGAGTTCGTCTTCATCGTCGGCCCGGTGCTGGTCACCTTCCTGTCGACCACCGGGCACAGCACCTCGGGCGTGGTCACCGCGTTCACCCTCGCGGTGATCGGCAGCCTGCTGTTCGCCGCCCAGGGCCGCACCGAGCCCCCGCCGCACGGGCACGCCGCCCGCACCGGCCCGGCGGCCATCCGCAGCGGCGGCATCCGGGTGCTGTTCGTGGTGGGCGCGGCGGTCGGCGCCATCCTCGGCACCCTGGAGATCGCGCTGGTCGCCTTCGCCGACCAGGAGGGCGCGATGTCGCTGTCCGGCGTCCTCATCGCCGCGCTCGCGGTCGGTTCGATGGCCAGCGGCATCGGCTGGGGCACGGTGCACTGGCACTCGCCCCCGCGCATCCGGCTGGCCGTCGTCCTGGTGCTGCTCACCGTGCTGAGCGTCCCGCTCCTGCTGGTCCAGGACATCTGGGTGATGATCCCGTTCGTGATCGTCGCGGGGATCGCCGTCTCGCCGTCGCTGATCAGCTCGTTCACCCTCGCCGAGCTGCTGGTCCCGCGGTCGGCCACCACCGAGGCGTTCACCTGGATCGGCACCGCCCTCGGCCTCGGCGTGGCCATCGGCGCCTCCGTCGCCGGCAAGATCGTCGACCTCGCCGGCGCCAACGCCTCGTTCCTCGTGGCCACCGTCGCCGCCGCGGTGGCCGCGGTCGTCGTCTGCGCCTGCCAGCGGGTGCTGCACGTGCCCGCCGAGCACGCCGCCGAGCCGGCGATGGCCCGATGAGCACCGAGCGCCCGCCCGGCGCCCGGACCATCGACGAGGTGCTCGCCGAGGCCCGCGCCCGCCTGGACCGGCTGGAGCCGGCCGAGGCGGCCGCCCGGGCGGCGGAGGGCGCCATCCTGGTCGACACCCGCCCGGCGTTCCAGCGGGAGGCCGACGGCGAGGTCCCCGGCGCGCTGCTCGTCGAGCGCAACCACCTGGAGTGGCGGTTCGACCCGGCCAGCGACGCCCGGCTGCCGGAGGCCAGCGGCTACGACGTCGAGGTCATCGTGCTGTGCAACGAGGGCTACTCGTCCAGCCTCGCCGCGGACTCGCTGCGGGCCCTGGGCCTGCACCGCGCCACCGACGTCGTCGGCGGCTACCAGGCCTGGCGGGCCGCGGGCCTGCCCACCACCGGCGCCTGAGTCACCGCGGGCGCGCGGCGGCGTCCAGTGCGGCGCGGGCGTCGGCGGCCAGCCGGCCGACGAGCTCCCCGGCGGGCACCGGCTCGGCCAGCGCGGCGGCCTGCCCGGCCCACAGGTGGGCGTCCTCGGGGTCACCGGCGGTGCGGGCCGCCGCCCGCACCGGCGCGGTGAGGAAGTGCACCTCCGGATAGGCGGCCGGCGCGTCGGCGTCCAGCGCGCGGACGGCGTCGTTCACCAGCGCCCGCGCCCGGCGCCCGGTGAACGCGCGGGTCACCGTGGTCGGGCGGCCCTCGGCCAGCGCCGCGGCGTGCACCGGCGGCGTCCCCGCCTCCGGCGTCCGCAGGAACGCCGTGCCCAGCTGCGCGAGGGCGGCGCCCGCGGCCAGGACGGCGGCCACCCCGGCGCCGTCGGCGATGCCGCCGGCCGCCACCAGCGGCAGCGGCGTGACCCGGCGGACCAGGGCGAGCAGCGGTAGCAGCCCCAGCTGCGCCGGCTCCTCGTCGGTCAGCCCGCCCCGGTGGCCGCCGGCCTCCCAGCCCTGGACGACGAGGGCGTCGGCACCTGTCGCGGCCGCCGCGACGGCGTCCTCCGGCGACGTGACGGTCACCCACACCGGCACACGGGCCGCGTGCAGGTCGCGGACCAGGTCCTCCGGGGGCAGGCCGAAGGTGAACGAGGCGACGTCCGGCCGCAGCTCGGCCAGCAGCTCGGCCTTCGCGCCGAACGCGTCGTCGCCGTGCGCCGGGGTCCCGGGCGCGACGCCGAACCGCGCGCCGCGGCCGGCGATCCGCTCGGCGTAGCCGGCCAGCCGGGCGACCTCCTCCGGCCGCTCGGCCACCGGCGCGAAGACGTTGACCCCGAACGGGGCCGGGCCGCGGTCGCGCACCGCGGCGACGTCCGCGCGCAGCTGGGTCGGGGTGCGGTAGCCGGCCGCCAGGAAGCCGAGACCGCCGGCCGCGCCGACCGCCGCGACCAGGGCGGGCGTGGACGGGCCGCCGGCCATCGGCGCGGCCACGATCCGCGCGGGGACCGGGGGGAGGGGGAGGGGCGTCGTCACGGGCCCAGCCTGGCCGGGCGGGCCCGAAGCGTCACCTAGCATCCGGGCGGTGACGCGACCGCGACCCGCCGCCGGCGGCGGCCGGCAGCTGGGGATCCCGCCCGAGCGGCTGGGCCGCTGGCTGGACGGCGTCGCCGACCGGCACGGCGCGTTCACCGAGGTGACCGTCGAGGACGGCGCGGTGCGCGTCACCTGCGCCGACACCACGACGCTCACCCTCCGCCCGCCGTTCGGCTGGTCGCCGGGGCCCGCGCTGCTCACCTCGCTCACCACCGGCGCGCGGCAGCCGCACCGGGCGGCGGTCCTCCTCGTGCGGCGGGGGCGGTGGGCGGTCGGGGTCTTCGACGGCCCGGACCTGGTGGTCTCCAAGGTCGACTCCCGCCAGGTGCAGGGCCGGACCGCGGCCGGGGGGTGGAGCCAGCAGCGGTTCGCCCGCCGCCGCGGCCACCAGACCGACGCCGTCGTCGCGGCCGCGGTCGAGACCGCCGTCCGGGTGCTGCTCCCGCACGCCGGCGGGCTCGCGGCGGTGTTCACCGGCGGCGACCGCGGCCTGGTCGACGAGGTGCTCGCCGACGCCCGGCTGCGCCGGCTGGCCGAGCTGCGCCGCGCGCCGGCCCTGGACGTCGGCGAGCCGACCAAGGCCGTCCTGCTCACCACCCCGCAGCAGTTCCGGGCCGTGCAGGTGCATCTCCTGGAGCCGGACGAGGAAACGGCGTAGCGTCCTCCGACCGTGTCCTCCGCACCGAGCGAGACGACCACCACCGCCGACCCCGTCCTGACCGCCGAGCGCGCCCACCTGGCGCGCGCGGCCGACTGCCTGACCGCCATGCGGGCGGCCACCCGCACCGTCGGCGACGCCGGCGTCGACGCCTGGTCCTCCGAGCGGCTGGGCGCCGCCCGCGCCGAGCGGCTGCGCGCGCTGGCCGCCGATCCCGGCGTGCCGGCGTTCTTCGGGCGCACCGACACCGGGACGGAGACCTTCCACATCGGCCGGCGGCACGTGCGCGACGCCGCCGGCACCCCGGTGGTCATCGACTGGCGGGCGCCGATGAGCCGGCCGTTCTACCAGGCCGGGCCCGCCGATCCGCAGGGGCTGGTGCGCCGCCGCCGGTTCGGCTTCTCGGGCGGGGAGCTCACCGGCTACGAGGACGAGCTGCTCGGCGCGGGCGAGTCGGCCCCCACCGGCCGGCTGCTGCGGGCGGAGATCGAGCGGCCGCGCAGCGGGCCGATGCGCGACATCGTCGCCACCATCCAGCCCGAGCAGGACGCCATCGTGCGGGCGCCGCTGGCCGAGTCGATCTGCGTCCAGGGCGCTCCGGGCACCGGCAAGACCGCCGTCGGCCTGCACCGGGCGGCCTACCTGCTCTACACCCACGGCGGGCAGCTGGCCCGCACCGGCGTGCTCGTCGTCGGGCCGAACCGCGCCTTCCTCCGCTACATCGAGCAGGTGCTGCCGACCCTCGGCGAGGTCGACGTCGAGCAGACCACGGTCGCCGAGCTCACCGCGCGGGTGCCGGTGCGGGCCGCCGACCCGCCGGACGCCGCGGTGCTCAAGGGCGACGCCCGGATGGCCGAGGTGCTGCACCGGGCGCTGTGGGGAGCGATCGCCAAGCCGGCCGACGACGTCCAGGTGCCGCTGGCCGGCCGCCGGTGCCGGGTCTCCGTGTCTCGGCTCAAGCGCTCGGTGGACGACCTCCGCCGGCGGGGCCGGGCCGCCGACGACCAGCAGGTGCTGCACTACGCGGCCGGCCGCGAGCGGCTGGCCATGACCCTCGCCGAGGACGCCCGCCGGCAGGCGGAGGAGGCCGGCAGCAGCCCGACGGACGCCGAGACCCGCCGGGCCGCCCGCAGCGCCGAGGTCCGCGCGGCCTGCGACGCGACCTGGCCCGCGGTGGACGCCGCGGAGCTGGTGCACGCCCTGCTCACCGACCCCGCCCGGCTGGCCCGGGCCGCCCGCGGCGTCCTGGACGAGGCCGAGCAGGAGCTGCTGCGCCGCCCGCCGGGCCCGCTGCGCGCCGCCCCGTGGACCGCGGCCGACGCGGTGCTGGTCGACGAGGTGGCCGGCCTGCTGGAGCGGACCGGCGGCTACGGGCACGTGGTGCTCGACGAGGCCCAGGACCTCTCGCCGATGCAGTGCCGGGCGGTCGCCCGCCGCCTGGCCGCGGGGTCGCTGACGGTGCTCGGCGACCTCGCGCAGGCGACCAGCCCGGAGGCGGCCGCCGACTGGGGACGGACGCTGTCGGGCCTGGGGCGCCCCGACACCGTCGTCCGGCCGCTGACCCGGGGCTACCGCGTGCCGGGGGAGGTGCTCGAGTACGCCAACCGGCTGCTGCCGGTGATCGCCCCCGGTCTGCCGGTGGCCACCGCCGTCCGCCGCGGGCCGGGCTCGCTGCGCTTCCGGGCCGACGGCGCGGTGGCCGACGCCGTCCGGGAGGTGGCCGCCGCGCCGGGCTCGGTCGGCGTCGTCTGCGCCGACGAGGTGGTGGCCGAGGTGGCCGGGGCGCTGACCGGTGCCGGCCTGCCCGCCGCCGTCCTGACCGAGGACGGCGAGGCGGCGCGGCTGGCCGTCGTCCCGGCGTCCCTGGCCAAGGGACTGGAGTTCGACGCGGTCGTCGTCGTGGACCCCGCGGGGATCGCCGCGGCCGAGCCGCGGGGGCTGCACCGGCTCTACGTCGTGCTCACCCGCGCGGTGAGCACACTGGTGGTGCTGCACACCGGGGAGCTCCCCGAACTGCTACGGGAGTGACGGGAGCCGCGCGCTCGGGTATTCCGCCTGGGCGCGTACGGCGCGGGTGGTTGTGGACGTCCCCGTTCTCTGTTCCAGTGAGCCTCCACGGAAGGAGGACCATGAACCGGCGCACGGACGGCCGGGTCGGCACGCTGCTCAAGCTGGCCGCCACGATCCTGGCGGCAGGGGCACTCGTGGCAGCCCTCCTCTTCCCGTGGGTCGGCGGCCCTCTCTCGGCAGCCCAGCAGTCGACCAGCCTGCTCGGGGACCTCCCCACCGAGCTCACCATCGACACCCCGCCGGCCAACACGGTGGTGCTCGCCGCCAACGGCGAGCCGATCACCTACTTCTACGACGAGAACCGCGCCCCGGTGCAGCACGACCAGATCGCCGAGGTCATGAAGCACGCGATGGTCGCGATCGAGGACGCCCGGTTCTACGAGCACCACGGCCTCGACGTCCAGGGGACGATGCGGGCGCTGGTGACCAACCTGGCGGCCGGCGGCGTGCAGGAGGGCGGCTCGACGCTCACCCAGCAGCTGGTGAAGCAGACGCTGCTGCAGACCGCCGACACCCCCGAGGAGCGCCGCGCGGCCACCGAGCAGACGGTGGGCCGCAAGCTGCGCGAGGCGCGGATCGCCCTGGCGCTCGAGGACACCTACTCCAAGGACGAGATCCTCACCCGCTATCTCAACATCGTGTACTTCGGGCAGAACGCCTACGGCGTGCAGCCGGCCGCCCGCGCCCTGTTCGGCGTCGACGCCGCGGCCCTCACCCTGCCGCAGGCGGCGCTGCTGGCCGGCCTGGCGCAGAGCCCGACCGCCGACGACCCCTTCACCAACCCGGAGGCGGCCACCCAGCGGCGCAACGAGGTCCTCTCCCGGATGGCCGAGCAGGGCTACGTCAGCGCCCAGGAGGCCACCGACGCGCAGGCCACGCCGCTGGGCCTCGCGCCCGCGCCGCCGCCGCGCCGCGGCTGCGTCCAGGCCAGCGTCGGCTCCTTCGTCTGCGACTTCGTGCAGCGCTACCTGATCCAGGAGCTGGGGCTGACCCAGGAGGCCCTGGACAACAACGGCTACGTCATCCAGACGACGCTGGACGTCGACCTGCAGCGCTCCGGCGACGCCGCCGTCCTCAACACCCTGCCGATGGGCGACTCGCTGGCCGGCATGTTCTCCGCGGTGGAGCCCGGCACCGGGCACCTGCTGGCGCTGAGCGTGAACCGGGTCTTCGGCTTCGACAAGAACGACCCCGCGCAGGAGTCGTTCAACCTCAACGTCGCGCCCAGCCAGGGCTCCGGCTCGACCTACAAGGTCTTCGTCGCCGCGGCGGCCCTGGCCCGCGGCTACTCGAGCTTCTACACGCTGACGACGTCCGACCCCTACGTCTCGCGGGTCTACCGGGACGGCTCGGCCCGCTACGACGTCGAGAACGCCGGCACCTACCGCTCGACGCTGGACCTGACGACCGCCCTGTACCAGTCGTCCAACACCTACTTCCTCGCGCTCGAGGACGCCCTCGGCAGCGTCGAGGAGCCGGTGCGGATGGCCGAGCGGATGGGCCTGTTCCAGTTCAACGACCCGGCGCTGCCGCAGCAGATCATCGACGAGAACCGGGGGTCGTTCACCTTCGGGCCCGAGCCGACCAGCCCGCTGGGCCTGGCCAGCGCCTACTCGACGCTGGCGGCCAGCGGCACGCAGTGCGACGTCGTCCCAGTGACCGCCGTCCTCGACCAGCACGGCGAGCCGGCGGTCGGCCCCGACGGCGAGCCGCTGGCCGTCGGGGACCGGTGCACCCCGGAGGCGATCCCGCCGGGCGTGGCCAACACGCTGAACCAGATGCTGCGCAAGGACGTCGAGCCGGGGAGCCCCGGCCAGACCGGCTCGCGGGCCTACGTCCGCGGCCACCAGATCGCCGGCAAGACGGGGACGTCGCAGGACAACTTCTCGGTCGCCTTCGTCGGCTACACCCCCGAGATCACCGCCAGCGTCATGGTCCTCAACCCGAAGCGGAACGAGGACGTCGGCGGCTTCGGCGGTGGCAAGGGCGCCACCATCTGGCGCGACGCGATGGCCCCGGTGCTCGAGGCCCGGGGCAGCGGGGAGTTCCCCCCGGCCGACGAGGTCGTGCAGAACGGCAACACCCGTCCGGTGCCCGGGTGCGGCTCGGTGCGGGCCTGCGAGTCGGCGCTCGCCGACGCGGGCTTCCAGCACTCGACCGTCCGCGTGGACAGCGACGAGCCCGCCGGCACCCTGCTGGGCACCAGCCCGCCGCGCGGCGGGCGGGCCGTGCAGGGCCAGGTTGTCTCGATCCTGGTCAGCAACGGCTCGGACTACTCCCCGCCCGCACCCCGGCGCCAGCCCGTGCCCGAGCCCGAGCCGGGACCGCCACCGCCCGCGGACGACTCGGCGCCGCCGGGCGACGAGGCGCCCGCGCCCGACGAGGGGCCGCCCGACGGCGGCGGACCCCCGGTCGCCCCGGGCGAGGAGGGGCCGGGCCCCGGGGACTTCGGGGACGAGGGCGACGACTTCGGCTGACCCGAGCGGATCCGCTCGTCGAGGGACTGGGTGATCAGCCACCCGCCGATCAGCACCAGGTGCAGCAGGAACAGCCACAGGCTGATCGCCACGACGGCACCCACCACTCGCAGCCCGCCGAACGGCGCACCCAGCGCCAGGGGCAGCGACAGGAACAGCACGAAGCCCTGCAGGAAGCCCGACAGGCACGCCGCGGTGAACAGCGTGCCGGGCACCAGGGCCGGCCAGCGCAGCCGGCCCGCGGCGACGACCCCGTAGCCCCACAGCAGGGGCACGGTGAGGGCGAACAGCACCGAGTAGTAGCCGACCGCCAGGCTGCCCAGCACGCTGCCGCGCTCGGTCAGGTCCGCCATGGCCGAGGCCGCCAGCAGCAGCGGGTAGAGCAGCAGCGGGGTGGCGACCACCAGCGGCAGGGCCAGCAGCCGGCCGCGCCAGCCGGTCAGCGTGTCCCGGCGTGGGGTGAACCGCAGCAGCGCACGCCGCAGCCCCTCCCCGTAGAAGGACAGCGGCAGGAGGGCGAGCACGAACTCGACCAGGCTCATCCCCACGCCGGCCTGGGCCAGCGCCCGCACCGCCTCGGGGGCGCCGAGCTGGGGCGGCAGCAGGTCACCCAGCCGGTCGGCCAGCCGCAGCACGGTGTCCGGTGAGGTGAGCAGCGCGGTCAGCGAGAACGCCACCAGCAGCAGCGGCACGATCGCGATGCCGGCGTAGAAGGTGAGCCCGGCGGCGATGAGCGCGAGGTCCCGGCCGCGCAGCCGCCGTGTCACCCCGCGGAGCAGGAACGCGGTCTCGGCGCGCCACCGGGCCGCCGACCACGGCCTCAGGGCCGGTCCAGCAGGTGTCGGGCCGCCGCGTGGCCACCCAGGCCGCTGACCGCTCCGCCGCGCACGGTGCCGCCCGAGGAGGCCGCCACGATCCGCGGGTGCGACGTGGCCACGCCCCAGGTGCCGACGTCCTCGGGGGTCGCGGCGACCGGCCAGGACAGGTCCCCGTGGAAGATGTGGCCGCCCGGCATGGCGAGCGAGGCCTCCACGTCCAGCGGCGAGGCCGCCTGCAGGCACGGCTCCCCGGCGGCGTCCCGGGCCAGGCAGTCCAGCAGCGGCTCCGCCAGGTGGGCGTCGAGCTGGGCCACCACCCGCCGCACCGCCTCCCGCCGGGTGCCCACCGGGTCGGCGCGGAACAGGTCGGCGGGGGTGTGCAGTCCGAACAGCGTCAGGGTCTGCCGGCCCGCCGCCCGCTCCTCCGGACCGAGGATCGACGGGTCGGACAGCGAGTGGCAGTACACCTCGAACGGGATGACGTCGGGCAGCGCCCCCGCGGCGGCCTGCGCGTACGCCGTGTCGAGCTGGGACGCGGCCTCGTCGACGTGGCAGGTCCCGGCGAACGCGACGGCGGGGTCGACGCCGGAGCGCAGCCGGGGCAGCCGGTCGAGGACCATGTTGACCTTGAGCTGCGCGCCGTCGGTCGTCGGCCGGGGCGGCGCGCCGGTCAGCCGGTCCAGGACGGCCGGAGCGGCGCCGCAGACGACGGAGCCGGCCGCCACGGCTCGCTCGGTGCCGTCGTCGTCGGTCCAGTGCACGGTGACGCCGTCGGCGCGCGGCTCCAGGGCCGTGACGGTGGCCCGGGTGAGCAGCTGCGCCCCGGCGGCCCGTGCCGCCGCCGCCATGGCGGCGCTGACCGCACCCATCCCGCCCACCGGCACCCGCCACCGGCCGGTGCCGTTCCCGACCACGTGGTAGAGGAAGCAGCGCCCGGCCGGCCCCGCGGCGTCGTGCACGTCGGCGAAGGTGCCGATCAGCCCGTCGGTGAGCGCGACCCCGCGGACGACGTCGGAGCCGAGCTCGTCGGCGACCACGTCGGCCAGCGGGCGCTCGACGAGGTCGGTGAACAGCTGCGGGTCGCGGAGCCGGCGGGTGAGCCCGGCGGGGGAGAGCAGCGGCTCGGTGAGGGTCGGGGCGAGGTCCTCGGCGAGGCCGACCAGCCGACCGTAGAACCGGCGCCACCCCGCGAGCTCGGCGTCCGAGCCGGTCAGGGCGCGGAAGGAGGCCGCGGTGGCCGGTCCCTCGTCCCGCTCGACCAGCAGGCCCGGGCCGCCCGGGACGGCGGTGTAGGAGGCCACCGCGCGGTCGGTCAGCGCGACCTCCAGCCCCAGGTCGGCGACGATCCGGTCGGGGAGCAGGCTGACCAGGTACGAGTAGGCCGACAGCCGGACGTCGACCCCGGGGAAGACCTGCTGGCTGACCGCCGCGCCGCCCACCGACTCCAGCCGTTCGAGCACGAGCACCGACCAGCCGGCCCGGGCCAGGTAGGCCGCGGCCACCAGCCCGTTGTGGCCCCCGCCGACGACGACGGCGTCGTAGCTGCTCCGCACGCTCACCGGCGGACCGTAACCGGCGGTCAGCCGCCCTGGGTCGGGGCGTCCTCGCTCTCCTCGCAGTCCTGCCCCGGGGCCTGCTCGGCGGTGCCGCAGTCCTGCTCGTTGCGCTCGACGTCGGTGTTGCCGCCCTCCCCGGCGCTGCTGCAACCGGAGAGGGGCCCGGCCAGCGCCGCGCCCAGGGCGAGCACGACCAGAGGTCGCTTGAGGTCCATGCCGTTGCTCGTGCTCGGCGGGGCCGCTCGCCAAACCCCGGCTGCCCCTCGTGCCCCACCCGTCCCGGCCGAGTCGCGGATGAAGTGGAGAGTCCACCAAATCACATGCCGGTGATTGTCACGGCGCCGTCACCGCCCTTACTGTCAGTACGTCCAGCAGGGCGCTCCGTCACCACCGTGGGTGACACCCCGCCGGATGCCGCCGAGCCTGTGCCCCCCTTCCCCGGGGGTGCCGGGCCGGGGACCCACCGAAGCACCGGGGTGAAGCGCGATCGGCCGCTCGCGGCCGCGAGCGCCGGGCGTCCTCCCGCCCGAACCCGTCAGCTGACCCGGTAGGCGGCCGTGGAAGGAACGGAGAGCCGCCGCACCATGGCGACCCCTCGCACCGCCCGTCCCGCGGCCTGGCGCCGCGCCGCCGTCGTCCTCGCCGGCGCCCTCGCCCTGGCCGGCGTACCGGCCGCGGCCGGCGCCGAGCCGGGCACGGCTCAGGAGGCGGCCCGCCTCGTCGCCGAGCGCGGCCACCAGCTCGAGGTGGTCACCGAGCAGTTCAACGAGGCGCGCGTGGAGCTGGACGCCCGGCGCCGGGCCGCCGACGAGGCCGCGGCCGCGGTCGCGGGGGCCCAGGCCGCCGTGGACGCCGCCCAGGGCCAGGTGGCCGGGGTGGCGCGCACCGCCTTCACCGGCGAGAGCATGGGCTCGCTGCGGGCGCTGCTCACCAGCGGCTCGGCCGACGAGTTCGTCAACCGGGTGAACCTGCTCGACGCCGTGGCCGGCCACCAGGGCGAGCTGCTCCGCCAGGCGGCCGCCGCCGGCGAGGCCGCCGCGCAGGCCCGGGTCGTCGCCGACCGGGCGGCGGGCGAGGCGCAGGCGCAGTACGACACCGTCGCCGGCCAGCAGGCCGACCTGCAGGGCCAGATCACCGAGTACCAGGCCCAGTACGCCCGCCTCAGCGCGGAGGAGCGCCGCGCCGCCCTGGCCGCGGCGGCCACCGCGCACGCGGCGACCCCCGAGCGCGCCAGCCGCGCCGAGCGCGAGGCGCC